>SKNG01000241.1 GCA_007120685.1 Paracoccaceae bacterium
GCCCGCGCCAGCCCGCAGATGGTGGCGTTCTTCGCGGCCTGGGCGATGGCCTTCACCGCCTCGAAATCCCCGTCCGAGGCGATGGGGAAACCGGCCTCGATGATATCGACGCCCATCTCGTCCAGCAGCTGGGCGATCTCCAGCTTCTCGTCATGGCTCATCGTGGCGCCGGGCGACTGTTCGCCGTCGCGCAGGGTGGTGTCGAAGATCAGAACGCGGTCCTGGTCGGTACTCATGGTGGTCTCGCAATGCTGTCTGGCTGTTGCCGTATCCGGGTGACGGGGCGCGTGGCTACCTCTGAGCGGCGCGCCCTTGGGGCACGCTCAGAGGCTGCTAAGCAGCAGTAGACCGCTGGAATTGGTCACCGCGCCATGAGTGCACGCCGCGCAGAGCGCGGCAGCGGCACAGGGAGGGCAATCAGGGCAATCACTTTGCATTGCGAGAGTATAGGCGGGGCAGCGGGGCAAAGAAAAGCCCGAAAACACCGGCTACAAGACACCGGCCATAAGACACCGGCCGCCGTACCAGGGCGGGATGGGCGAGACCGCCCATCCCGGGGGTGCCTCAGGGCAGCGCCGGGATTTCCACCTCCGGCATCTCGCCGGTCAGCGCGTGCAGGAAGGCCACTAGGTCGTCCAGCTCGTTGTCATCGAAATCCTGGCCCAGCATCTGCTGCCCCATCAGCTGCACCGCGTCATGCAGATTGTCCACCGATCCGTTGTTGAAATACGGATAGGTCACCGCGACGTTCAGCAGCGTGGGCGTGCGGAAGGCGAAGCGGTCACGCTCGTCCCCCGTGACCAGATAGCGCCCTTCATCGCGCGAGCCCGGCAATTCGAACCGGTGGAACTGGCTGTCCGACAGGATCGGGCCGTTGTGGCAGGCCACGCAGCCGCTGTCCACGAACGACCGCATGCCGCGCACCTGCTGGTCGTCCATCGCCATGCGGTCGCCCAGCAGGAACCGCTGGAAGGGGGAATTTGGCGTGTTCAGCGTCCGCTCGAAAGCGGCGATCGACAGGGCCACGTTGGGGGCATTGACCGGATCGGGGTCGTCAGGAAAGGCCGCCATGAAGGCGTTGCGATAGACCTCGAATTCGTTGAGGCGCGCCACCGCCTCTTCAAGAGTCAGGTTCATTTCGATATCGGCCTGGATCGGCCCCAATGCCTGACCTTCCAGATCGGGCTCGCGCCCGTCCCAGAACTGCGCCTCCAGCCAGCCGGAATTCAGCACCGTCGGCGTATTGCGCTCGCCAACCTGTCCGCCATGGCCCACGGCGCGCGGGATTCGGTCGGTCCAGCCCAGCGCCGGGTTGTGGCAGGTGGCGCAGCTGATCACGCCGGATGCCGAAATCCGCGGTTCGAAGAACAGCATGCGCCCAAGGTCGATCCTTTCCCGCGACATGGTGGTGCCCTCCGGGATCGGGGGCATGGCCGGAAGGGGGTCGAACATGTCGACATAGCTCAGGATATCAGAATCCTCACTAATTGCCGGCGCAGCGACAAACAGGGCGAGGGCAGCGACCGTAGCCGTGAGGGGGCTTTGGAGAATGCTTGGCACGGATGGCTCCTTTGTTTCTTCCTTCAAGACGGCGTGACCGGGTGCTTGTGATGCTCTACCCCGAAACGCGGCATACCGCCGACGTCTGGTCGCGCGCACGAAGACGCTACCAGATTCGCCGTGTCGGCTTTTGATCTGGATCAAGAAACGGGTCGATATCTGGATTGATTCCAGAAACGCCCATCACGGTGGTGTCTTGCTGTTCAAGGGCCCGGTCAGCCGGTCGGCGCATGCGCCTGCATCGGCGGCCAGGGGCGTTGCGCCTCGGCGTCGATCCAGGCCTGAACCCAGCCGGGCAGGGCGGGGCTGTCCTGATCGGAATGCCCCATCGCGGCGGCCAGGCGCGCCGGCGGCACGATGCCACCCGGCCCGGTCACGGCAAGGCGCAACAGCAGGTGGTTCAGCGCCTCGCCGCCGCGCCACATCGACTGTTCGGTATAGACAAAGCGGTTGTCCCAGCCGATCAGCCGTGTGCGCATCTCGAAGCGCTGGAACATGCGGATGCGGCGTCGATAGCGCGGCGTGCTGCCGGCAACCGTCATGCCCCAGCCCTGCGCCCGCAGGGTGGGGATCAGCCCGCTGCGGGTGGAAAAGGGCATACGGCCCAGATCATAAAGCGTCAGCGTGCGCCCGTTGTTCAACTCCATCCACGGGTCCAGATCCCAGGGCCAGCAGATGTGATGCGAGACGTGGGTATCGAACAGCCCCAAGGGCTGGCCACGATACTTCAGCCGTTCCTTCATCAGGCGGATGACGGGATACATAGGCAACCTTCCTCGCTGTCGGCGCCCGGCATGGGTGACGCGCAGGCAAACCGGGGTCAAGCGCGGCGCTGCGTCACGAAACCGGCCACGCCGGCGTTGCCCAGGCCTTGACCACAGGGAAACATTGCCCGAACACGCGCCCTGCGTTACCCTTTGTGCGACCCGCAACCGCAGCGATCGCCATGCGCCACCTCTTCGCCCCACGCCAAAGTTACAGCCGCGCCGAACGCCTGTCGGACGCGGTGGTGCATGTTACCGGGCTGACGCTGGCGCTGATGGCGGTGCCGGTGCTGATCGTGCTGACGGCATTGTTTCGCGGCGACCTGCCCAGCCTCTTTGGCGTCGGCGTCTATTCGCTGGCGCTGGTGGCGATGCTGGGGTTTTCGGCGTTGTGCAACATCTATGCCGATTCGGCGCGCGCCTGGCTCTATCAGCGGCTGGACCATGCGGCGATCTATGTGAAGATCGCCGGCACCTACACGCCCTTCACCCTGCTGACAGGTCAGGGCATCGCGCTGACCGTGGCGCTGTGGGGCGCGGCGCTGCTGGGCGTGGTGATGAAGATGATCTCGCCCCATCGGCTGCGCTGGCTGGCGCTGGGCCTCTATCTGGGCATGGGCTGGGCCGGGGTGGTGGCGGGGCAGGAACTGCTGGCCTCGCTGTCCTGGCCGGTGCTGGTGCTGATGGTGGTGGGCGGCGTGATCTACACGCTGGGCGTGGTGTTCTACATCGCCACCCGGCTGCCTTTTCACACCACGATCTGGCATGTCTTCGTGCTGGTCGCCAGCCTGGTGTTCTATGCCGCTGTCACCGTGCATGTGCTGACCGGCTGAGCGCCAACCCTACAGTATCGCGCAGAGGTACACGCCTGTCCTTGACGAAGGTCAAGGCGGCAGCGGCCGTCGTCGGGGAATATCCTGCCATCGCTTGCATGAGATGGAGGTGATGATGGTCGAGAAAACCCCGCTGGGCAGCTTCTGGCCCTCGCTTTACGAACCCCTGCGCCAGTTTGGCGGCAAACTGGCCGACTGGATTGCGCCGCTGTCCGAGGCGTCGTCGGACGAGACTGCCTATCGCATCTCGATGGAACTGCCCGGTGTCGCCGAGGACGATATCCACCTGACGGTCGAAAACGGGCTGGTCAGCGTGACCGGTGAAAAGAAGATCGAGCGCGAGGAACAGGGCGAGACCTGGTATTTCAGCGAACGCCAGTTCGGCAGTTTCCAGCGCAGCTTCCGCCTGCCTGCTGACGCTGACGAGGGCGCGGTCAGCGCCAGCCTGAAGGACGGGGTGCTGACCGTGACCGTGCCGCGCAAGGCGCCGCCGGAAAAGAACCCGCGCCGGGTGAAGATCGGCAAGGGGTGATCGCGCTCAGACCGTTTCCGGTTGATCGCTTCGGCAGGGGCGGGGGGACGCGCCTTCGAAGGCGCGTGCAAACGGGCTTTCCAAAGCCCGTTTTCCGCCGTTGTCCTTGCGACCAGAGCCTATCTGCCGGATTTCGTATCAGACCCGCCGATCCGCCCCTGTTTCGGCAGCCCGGGCGCGTGGCGCGTGCCTGACAGCCCGCCCGGCCCCTGCCCGGGCGGGCGCCATCACCTGCCGGGGCCGCCGCCGCCCAGCCTGTCGGCCAGTTCCTGCACCGTCTTGCGCAGCTCGGCAACCTGCGTCATCAGCCGGGGCAGGCGGCGCTGGGCCTTGTACATGGCGATCTGCTCATCCATCCGGGTGGCCGGCGTGCCGAACATCACCCGCCCCGCCGGGACGCTGGAGGCCACACCGGTGCGCCCCCCCGTCACCACATCGTCGCCCAGCGTGATGTTGTCATTGATGGCCGTGCCCGCCCCCAGCACCACGCGGTTGCCGATGCGCGCCGAGCCGGCAATGCCGGTCTGACCGCAGATCAGGCAATCCTCGCCGATCGTCCCGTTATGGCCGACCTGCACCAGATTATCGATCTTGCTGCCCCGGCCAATGACGGTGTCACGGATGGTGCCCCGGTCGATGCAGGTATTGGCGCCGATTTCCACATCATCGCCAATGCTGACCGCGCCCAGCGAATGGATGCGCACCCACTGCTGGCCCCCAGGCGCCGCCGCGCTGTCGCCGGCAGGCGTGATGGGTGCGCTGCCCAGGCTTTCGCGCGCGCGCTCGGCGGCCGAGGTTTCAGGCGTGACGAAGGAAAACCCGTCGCCGCCGATCACCGCCCCCGGCTGGGCGATGAAGCGCGCGCCGATCCGCACGCCATGGGCGATATGCACCCCGGGCATCAGCAGCGCCTCTTCGCCCAGGCTGGCCCCGGGCCCGATCACGCAGCCCGCCCCGATGCGCGACCGCGCCCCGATGCGCGCGCCCGCGCCCACCACCGCCAGCGGGCCGATGGCCACATCTGCGCCCAGTTCCGCGCCGGGTTCGATCACCGCGCTGGGGTGGATGCCAGGCGCGATGCCAGGGCCCGGGTCCATCAGTTGGGTGATGCCCGCCATCGCATAGCGCGGGCGCGGCACGAAAAGCGCGGCCTGCAGCCCCATCGCCTGCCAGTCCGCCCCTTCCCACAGCACCGCCGCGATGGCGCGGCCCTGCGCCAGACCTTCGGCGTAGCGCGGCGACATCGCCATCGCCAGATCGCCCGGCCCGGCCTGGGTCGGCTCGGCGGCACCGGTGATCGGCAGATCCCCGCGCCCCTCCAGCCGCGCGCCCAGCGCCTCGGCGATAGTGGACAGCCGGTATTCCATGGTGGCCCCTCAACGCTTCGCTTGGCCCGGTCTAGGCCAGTTGCACGGCGATGAAAAGCACCGCCACCGCACGAAGAAGGGCCGCGCCCTTGCCCGGACGCGGCCCCTTCACACGCGCGGCGGCGGGTCGCCCGGTCAGCTGCCCGCCGTGCCCGTCGCCACCCCGGCGTTGCGCAGCGCCTCGTACAGGCGCGCATCGCGGCCATAGATGTCGTTGCGGAAGTTCAACGCGCCGGTGACCGAGGTGAAGGCAGTGCGATAGACCAGATGGACCGGCACGGGATCGTCCAGATATACCCGCGTCTGCCGGCCAGAGCGCAGGATGGTCTGGAAATGTGTCACCGGGTCGCCGACCTGCCGCGACAGCAGTTCATAGGCGAACTCCTCGGGGTCGTTCAGCCGCACGCAGCCGGCCGAGAACATGCGCACCGAATTGCGGAAGAGGCCGCGTTCCGGCGTATCGTGCAGGTAGATCGCATAGGGGTTGGGGAACATGAACTTCACCCGCCCCAGCGGGTTCGACGGCCCCGGCGGCTGGCGCACGTTGAAGGGCAGGGTGCGCGGCGAGAAGCGCGAGAAATCGACGCTGCTGGCCGGCACCACCCGCCCGCTGGCATCGATCAACTGGTAGCGCCCCGCGGCCACCGCGCCCCAGCGCCCGGCCAGCAGCGACCGCGGGATCGTCCAGTCCGGGTTGATCTCCATATAGGTCATGTGGTCGGAAAACTCTGGCGTCTGCCGGTCGCCCGCCTGCTGGCCGATGATCGAGATCGTCTCGAACGTCACCTGGTCGTCATCGACGATGCGCGAGGTGAAATCGGCCAGGTTGACCCAGATATGCCGGTCGCCGCGCGGGATGTTCAGCCAGCGTTCGCGCTCCAGCGCCACGATGACCGAACGCATGCGCTCCTGCGGTGGCACGTTTAGCGCCGCGATGGTGGCGTTGTTGGCGATGCCGTCCGGGTCCAGCCCGTGGGCGATCTGGAACCGCTGCACCGCCTGCTGCATGACGGCGTCATAGCGGGCGGTGGCGACGCGGGGCATGTAACCCATGGCGATCAGCCGGTTGCGCAGCGCGATCACGGC
>SKNG01000149.1 GCA_007120685.1 Paracoccaceae bacterium
GCCCGCTGTTGGCCGCCTCCGGCACCGAGGTGGTCATCGCCGCGATCAGCGCGCCCGTTTCTTCCGACTGGCACAGCTTCAGGGTGATGGCGGCACGGATCACGGCCTCCTGCCATTCCAGCGGCAGGGCCAGCTGGCGCACCCAGCCGCGCCACTTGCCGATGGTGGCATCGAGCATGACATGCGCCTGCGTGCGCACCTCGTTGCGGAACGGCTCGTCCGGGCCCAGGAAGAAGACCAGTTCCTCTTCCAGGTCGAAGGGCGTTTCGTCCAGGACGTAGTTGATCGGCGCGTTGGTGGTCAGGCGCATTGTGGTGGCGCCGTTGATATAGCGGATATGGTTGGACCCGTAGGTGCGCGAGGCCGCGGCAGAGCCCCAGTCGCTGGCTGGGCGCAGCCGGATACAGATGCGCGGCGTGTCGGCGATGGGGCGGATGATGCGCACAAAGGCCTGCGGGCGGTAGGTGCGGCCGAACTGGCTTAGCCGCGGGCAGAAGTCCAGGATTTCGACCGCCCCGCCGTGGTCGTCGCGCAACTCGGTGCGCAGGACGGGGGTGTTGCGCAGATAGCTCTGGCTGGTTTCGGTAAGGCCCATCAGATCGGTGGAAAAGAACCCCTGCGCCGCCGGATTGTCAAAGGCCGTATCGTGCAACAGCGCGCAGAACACCGGGTCGCCGTCAAACCGTGGCAGGCAGGCCCAGAGATAGCGCCCCTGTCGGTCGATCAGCGCCCCCACCGCGCAATTGCCGATCACCGCAAGATCCAGATTGCGCTCGCTGTTCATGCCTGTTCCCTTCCTGCCTTGGCGCGGATTATGAAGGCTGTCGCGGGCGGGTCAACCGTCTGCAAGCGCCTGAAGCCAGGCGTGTACCGCCTTGACATCCGGCAGATGGTATTCTGCCGCCGTCTCCCGCTCCGGGCCCACCAGAATACCGCTGCCGCCGGCCTGGGCAGCAGCGCGGAATGCCGTCTCATCGGTCAGATCGTCGCCCAGCATTACCGGCAGGGCGCCGGCAAAGGGTGGCTTGGCCATCAGCGCGGCAAGCGCGCTGCCCTTGCTGACGTCGGCGGGTTTCAGTTCCACCACCATCTTGCCCGGTTGCAGCGCCAGCGCCGCTCCCGCCGCGCCCTGCGCCTGCTCTGCCAGCCCCAGCGCGATGTCACCCAGTTCCGGCGCGCCGCGCCAGTGCAGGGCCAGGGCAAGGCCCTTGTCCTCCAGCAGCAGGCCCGGGTGGTCGGTGCTTGCCTGGCGCAGGATGGCGCGCGCTGCCGCCAGCCCCGGCGCCGCCTCCAACCGGCGCAGGGCGCCGTCCGGGCCACGCCCCTCGGCGCCGTGAAGGCCGATTGCATAGGGCGCCATGCGGTCCAGAAAACCGTCGATCTGCGAAACCGGCCGGCCGGAAACCACCGTCAACCGGCCCTGAAGCCGATCCGCCAGTCGTTGCAGCAGCCCCGGCAAGCCTGGCGCGACGCGCACCGCATCCGGTGTCGGTGCGATATCGACCAGAACACCGTCGAAATCCAGAAACAGCGCGCAGCGGGCATGGTCGGGCTTTGGCGGGGCGTTCATGCGGCGGGGTTCGTTCCGGAGTGTTCAGGCGTCTTCCGGCACGGAAAGCCGGTCATCGACGAAAGGCGCCGCATCCTGCGGATTGTCAAGATAGCTTATCGGGGCGCGGCGGGTCTGCTTCTCCAGTGTCGACTTCAAGGTGACTTCCTTACCCAGAAAAGCGCCAAGCCGCAGCGCAAGCCGGTTCGGCTGCGCGATCTCGGCATATTCCACGCTCAGGCTGTCATCGCGTCCCTGCAGCATGAGTTCGGTTGCGCCAAACCGGCGCCGCGCCTTCTGGCGATAGTCCAGATAGGCCTCGACATCGAAACGCAGCTCATCCGCCTGGCTGGCATCGACGGCTTCGCCCTTGCGCACCACCCATTGATCCGACGCCTTGGCCCGCATCAGCGACACATAGCTGTCAAAGATGGAATCCCGCCAAAGGTGGATGACCAGGCTGTCCGGGTGAAAGACGCGGTTTTCCCAGATGCCGCTGGAGCGGCGGTCGGTGTAGAAAATCCTGGCGCCGACGATCCGGTTGGTTTCGCCGTGCGAAGCGACCAGGCGGTCCCAGAAAGCGCACAGGTCGTCGCGGTGCAGGGCAAGCGCCTCTTCGGTCGAGGCGAAGCGGGCAGCGATGCCCTTCCAGCCGCCCTTCGTGTTCGGAAAGTTCGGCTTGAAGATCTCGCCATAGCAGCGGCAGCCCGGCACCTGGTTCAGGTAGGCGGCAAGCTGGTTGGACCCGCTGCGGGCCTTGCTGATCATGAAAAGCGGTCTTGGTTTCATCTGTCGATCGCGCTGCTTTTCTCAGGGATGGGCGGCGGCCGGCATGACCGCTACCGCCAGTCCCGGTTGGGTCCGCCCGTGTTCAACCGTTCCACGGCCTGTCGCCGGATGCATCCTTCACCCGGGTGGGCAGGCCGATACGGTCCAGCACGGTGAAGAAGGGCGCCGGGTCCAGCTCCTCGACATTGACCATGGTGCCGGTGTCCCAGGTCCCGTCGGCAATCAGCAGCGCCGCAGCCACCGGCGGCACCCCGGCGGTATAGCTGATACCCTGGCTGCCGACCTCCAGATAGGCCTCGCGGTGATCGGCGACATTGTAGACGAAGGCTTCGGCCGGCTGGCCGTCCTTCACGCCGCGGACCAGCGTGCCGATGCAGGTCTTGCCGGTATAGTCCGGCGCCAGGCTGGCCGGGTCCGGCAGCACCGCCTTCACCACCTTCAGTGGCACCACCTCCAGCCCCTCGGCCGTCACCACCGGCTTTTCGGACAAGAGGCCGAGGTTCTTCAGCACGGTGAAGACGTTGATGTAGTGATCGCCGAAACCCATCCAGAAGCGCACATCCGCCTGCGGGTAGTTGGTGGCCAGCGAATGCACCTCGTCATGGCCGGTCAGATAGGCCTTCTGCATGCCGACAACGGGCAGGTCCCATTCCTTGCCCACCTCGAACATGGTGTTGGCCTGCCAGGCGCCGTTCTGCCAGCTGTAAACCGTGCCGGTGAATTCACGGAAATTGATCTCTGGATCGAAATTGGTGGAAAACCAGCGCCCGTGGCTGCCCGCGTTGATATCCACGATGTCGATCGACTGCACCTCGTCCAGAAAACTGTCGATGCCGAAGCGCGCAAAGGCATTCACCACGCCAGGGTCGAACCCCACGCCCAGAATCGCGGTGATGCCCTTCTCGGCGCAGGCCTCGCGCCGCTTCCATTCGTAATTCGCATACCAGGGCGGGGTTTCGCAGATCTGGTCGGGCTCTTCATGAATGGCGGTGTCCATATAGGCCGCGCCGGTCTCGATACAGGCATCCAGCACCGGCATGTTGACGAAGGCCTGCGCCACGTTGATGACGATCCGCGCGCCGGTCTGCCGGATCAGCGCAGCCACCGCGTCCTTGTCGCGCGCGTTCACGGCATGGGCCTGCAGCACACCATCGACCTTCATCCCGCCCTTGTCATGGATCGACGCGATAATCGCCTCGCATTTCGCCAGCGTGCGGCTGGCGATATGGATATCGCCCAGCACATCGTTGTTCTGCGCGCATTTATGCGCCGTGACCTGCGCGACGCCCCCGGCGCCGATGATCAGCACGTTCTTCTTCATCCATGAATTCCTTCCGTCTTCAGGACAGGGCCGCCACGAAATCCTTATAGCCGAAATCGCGCACCAGCCGCTCGGTTCCATCCAGCTCGCGCACCGCGATGGCGGGCATCTTGACGCCGTTGAACCAGTTCTTCTTGACCATCGTGTAGCCGGCGGCATCCTGAATGCTCAGCCGGTCGCCCGCGCGCAGGGGCTCGGGAAATCGGAACTCGCCGAACACATCGCCGGCCAGACAGGACTTGCCGCAGATCATCCATTCATGCGGGCCGGCATCGGGCAGCATCTTCGCGCTGGCGCGATAGATCAGCAGATCCAGCATATGCGCCTCGGTCGATGAGTCCACAATCGCCAGATGCTTGCCGTTGTAGAGCGTGTCCAGCACCGTCACCTCCAGTGTCGCCGCGCCGGTGATCGCCGCCTCGCCCGGTTCCAGATAGACCTGCACCTCACTCTCGCCGGCAAAGCGCTTCAGCCGCTCGGCCAGACGATCCAGCGGATAACCCTCGCCAGTGAAATGGATGCCGCCGCCCAGGCTGATCCAGTCCATCTGCCGGATCAGGAAGCCGAAGCGCTGTTCGATATGGCCCAGCATGCGGTCGAACCGGTCGAAATCGGCATTCTCGCAGTTGTTGTGGAACATGAAGCCGCTGATCCGGTCGGCGACGGTGGCGATGCGCTCCGGGTCATGCTCGCCCAGCCGGGAAAACGGCCGCGCCGGATCGGCCAGATCGAAATCCGAGGTCGAAACCCCCGGGTTCACCCGCAACCCGCGCACATGGCCCGCACTGGCCGCATCGAACCGATCCAGCTGACCAATTGTGTTGAAGATGACCTTGTCGGCATGCCCCAAAACCTCGCCGATTTCATGGTCGGCATAGGCGACCGAATAGGCATGCGTCTCCTTGCCGAACTTCTCGCGCCCCAGCCGCACCTCGTAAAGCGACGAACTGGTGGTGCCATCCATGTATTCCGCCATGAAGTCGAACACCGACCAGGTGGCAAAACACTTCAGCGCCAGCAGCGATTTCGCCCCCGAAGCCTCGCGCAGCCAGGCGATCTTTTCCATGTTCGGCTTCAGGCGCGCCTTGTCGATCAGATAGTAGGGGGTCTGCAGCATCCCGGCCCTCCCGGTGTTCAAGGGGTCGAAGACGCGCCGCGCGCGCGCGGCGCTGTTATCGCCTCGCGCGCCGCCTCACAACCACAATCTCGGATATCCGGCCGCCAGACGCCCCTGACAGCCGCGCTGCCCCCCTCTTTGCTCTGAAAATATCCCGGGGGGAGGCGCCGACAGGCGCCGGGGGGCAGCGCCCACCAAACTAGCGCCATCTCAATGCGCGCTTACCGGCGACAGGTCATTCTGCCGCGCCAGCACGAAGGCCATCTTCCGGTCCTTCGCCAGAGCGAGGCAGGCACCTTCGCCGTCATGCACGCCGTAAACCTCAGAAACACCGGGCAATTGCGCCCTGATCTCTTCGGGCAGGGCCTCCACCGGCACCTGTCGAATATAGGCAATGCGGCCTTCCGGCATCTCGGGGAAAGGGGTTTTCATCGCAATGTCCTCCTTGCTGTCACGCTCACGCGCGCCTGATGGGAATACGCCGCACCACCGACTCCGGCTCTCGCCGCTCCAGCACCACGCGCAGCAACCCGTTCTCCAGTGCCGCCTCCGTCACCTCCACCCCGTCGGCCAGGGCAAAGACCCGGCGGAACTGGCGCGTGGCAATGCCGCGGTGCAGGAACACGCGCTCCGCCTCGGGTTCGGCCTGCTGCCCGCGGATGACCAGTTGCCGATCCTCGATGGTGATCGACAGATCGTCCTCGCCGAAACCGGCCACTGCCAGCGTGACGATATAGCGCCCCGGCTCGGAAAGCTCGATATTGAAGGGCGGATACCCCTCGGCCCCGGCGCGGGCGGTGCGTTCGACCAGCCGTTCCAGAGGCTCGAAACCCAGCAGCAGGGGATGCGAGGGGAAGGCAAATTTGCTCATTTTCGGGTCCTTTTCAAGCGACACGCGCGCCCGGCCCCCGCCGCTGCAGCAGACCCGGCACAGGATGGATATGGGGCGCGGCGCAGACCGCCGCAAGAGCCGCACCGGGCTTTGCGCACCGTGCGGAAATCAGTTATCTTCCAACACAGGCCGTCTGGATGAAAGCGAGTCGCAGGGTCATGAACGCACCGGAAAGACTGGATCACGAGGCGGTGCTGCGCGTGAAGCTGGAAGTGCTGAAGCGTGAACATCGCGACCTGGACGAGGCAATCGCCGCCATGACCGAACGCCCCACAGCCGACCAGCTGACCTTGAAGCGGTTGAAGAAGCGCAAGCTGGCGCTGAAGGATCAGATCGCCCGCATCGAAGACGAACTGACGCCCGACATCATCGCCTGACCCGCCCCACCCGCGCCCGTTGCGCCCGGCCCCCGCGCGGCTATAGTGCGCGCCGGGTCTGGTGGAGGGCGCGATGGGCGCGAC
>SKNG01000008.1 GCA_007120685.1 Paracoccaceae bacterium
CAGCGCCAGTTGCAGGGTCTCGCGCCGCTGCGCGTCAAGCGCGCCGAAGGGCTCGTCCATCAGCAGGATCTCGGACCCGGCGGCCAGGGTGCGGGCGATGGCGACGCGCTGGCGCATGCCCCCGGAAATCCGGTTTGGCCAGCTTTGCGCGAAATCCGTCAACCCCACCAGCGACAGGAAATGCGCCACCCTTTCGCGCCTTTCCGCCGCGCTGAGGTCACGGCGGTAGCGCAGGCCATAGGCGACATTGCCCTCGACCGTCAGCCAGGGAAAGGCCGAATAGGACTGGAACACCATCCCCCGCCGCCGGTCGGGCCCGCGCAAGGGCTGCCCGCGCAGCAGGATCTGCCCCGATGTCGCCGGCTCCAGCCCGCCGACCATGCGCATCAGGGTGGTCTTGCCGCAGCCCGAGGGGCCGAGGAAGCACACGAATTCGCCCTCGCCGATCTGCAGATCGAAGGGGGCGACGACCTTGATGGCGCCGTAATGCTTGGTGACCTTGTCGAAGCGCAGATAGCTCATCGCGTCAGATACCTGAAACGGCGCCGGTGCGCGGCGCGCAGCAACTGGTCGGTCGCCAGCCCGATGATGCCGATGGTCACCACCCCCGCCATCACCTCGGCGGTCTGGAAGAAGCGCCGCGCCTGCCAGATGACAAAGCCCAGGCCGCTGTCGGCGGCGACGATCTCGGCGATGACCAGATAGGTCCAGCACCAGCCCAGCGTGATGCGCATGTTGTCCACCAGCGTCGGCAGCATGGCCGGCAGCGACACATCGGTCAGCCGCCGCCAGCCGGGCGCGCCCAGGGTCATCGCGGTTTCGTGGTATTCCTGCGGCACGCGGCGCACATCGTCGGCGACCAGCAGCAGAAGCTGGAAGAAGACACCCAGCCACAGCAGGAAGATCTTGGTCACCTCGCCGACGCCGAACCAGATGATCGCCAGGGGCACCAGCGCCGGCACCGGCAGGTAGCGGATGAAATCGACGATCGGTTCCAGCGCCTCGCCCAGCCAGCGCAGCGAGCCCATCAGGATGCCCAGCGGCACCGCCATCGCCACGGCGATCAGGAAGGCCGTCCAGACCCGCAGGGTGGATACCCCGGCGTGATACAGCAGATCACGCCCGGTAATCATCGCCCAGAGCGTGCCCAGCACGGTGCTGGGTGCCGGCAGGAAGCGCGGCGACACGATGCCTGTGCGCGAGACCAGCTCCCAGGCCAGAAGCAGCGCCAGGGTGCTGGCCGCGCCGATCAGGATCCTGCGGCCGGGCATGGGCGGGCGCTCAGCGCTCGTGGCCGTCGAACAGGCCGGTCAGCAGCGCGTTGTCGATCTCATCCGCCGCCACCAGCGCCATATCGGCGGCGCCGAAATCGATGTTGAGCTGCATCACCTGGTCGAAGACCGAATGCAGCCGCCCCGGCTGCCCGTCGGTGCCCAGCAGCGCCACCGCTTCCTCATAGCTGGTATAGGCCATGGAGTTTTCGATGATTTCGGTCACGTCTTCGGGTGTCAGGCCGAAATAGGGCGCGGCCAATTCGGAAAACCGCTCGGGCTCGGCGCGCTGGAAGTCCACCGCGCGGTAGACGCAGCGCAGCAGGCTTTCGAACTTCGCCGGGTTTTCGGCCAGCGCGTCGTCGCGGGCGGTGATGATGTCGACGATGATATCCGGCTCCTCGCGCGAGGAAACAAGGATGCGCGGGTTGCGGTCGGTGACGATCTGCAGCGCCTGGCTCAGGAACGGCTCATAGGTGCCGACCGCGGCGATGGTGGGATCGAAGAACACCGCGATGGTGTCGGCGGTGGCGATCTCGCGGATCGTCATGTCGTTGATCGACAGGCCGGCGCGGGCCAGTTCCATCTGCAGAAGCAACCGCGCCGGGATGTTGGGCTCGATGGCGAGCGTGCGCCCCGCCAGATCGGCCACGGTCTCGATGCTGCCATCGACCAGCACCCCGTCCCCGCCCAGCGAGATGTCGATGGTGCCGATGATGGTGCCCGGGGTTTCCGGCACGCGCGGGCGGCCCTGATGCTCGCCCACGGTGCGCATATCGGCATCGATGTCGCCGCGCTCCATCGCCGCCATGACATTGGTGCGGTCATCCTCGAAGCGGAAATCGAGCTGCACGCCCTCGTCTTCGTAACAGCCCAGATCCTGGGCCACCAGGGCGGGGGCGAAACCGACCCAGGTGGGGGCCAGCACGCGGATCACATTGTCCTGTGCGGCCGCCGGGGCGGCGGTCAGCAGGGCCGTGGCGCAGACAAGGCCAAGGCGTGGGTGGCGGCGGGGGGAGCGGCTGGTCATTTTTCGGGCTCCTTCGATGTAAGAATGGATGCAGAAAGCGTAGCAGCCTTGTCTTGCAGAAAGGAATCACGGACTCTGGCCTGATTGCATCGAAAATCCCCGAAGTGACGAAAGGGCCGGGCATGCGGCATCTGTCGGATATCGACCTGCGGTTGATCCGCATCTTCTGCACCGTGGTCGAATGCAACGGCTTTCAGGGCGCGCAGATCGCGCTGAACATGGCGCAATCGACCCTTTCAACGCATCTGGCGGCGCTGGAGGCGAAGCTGGGCACGCGGCTGTGCCAGCGCG
The DNA here is from genome assembly GCA_007120685.1 of Paracoccaceae bacterium. Classification (GTDB taxonomy): domain Bacteria; phylum Pseudomonadota; class Alphaproteobacteria; order Rhodobacterales; family Rhodobacteraceae; genus Pararhodobacter. Next base: position 2,593 of record SKNG01000008.1, read on the forward strand.
GGCGCGGCGGCTTCCGGCTGACGCCGACGGGCGAGGATACCTATGCCGCCGCGCAGGATCTGTTGCGCGATATCGAGCGGTTCGAGGCGCGCATGGATCGGGTGCACCGCCGCCAGACGGTGCGGCTGCGGGTGGGAGTCATCGACAGTGTGACCAGCTTTGACGCGCTGGATTTGCCCGGGGCGGTGGCGCGGTTTGCCCAGGCCCATCCCGAGGCGCTGATCGAGCTGGAAACCGACAGCCCGGCGGGGTTGCAGAACAGCCTGCTGCAGGGACGGCGCGATCTGGTGGTCGGTGCGGCGCTGCAGCCGATGCCGGGGCTGGCCTATACCGAACTGGCGCTGGAGACGCATCATCTGTATTGCGGGCGCGATCATCCCTGGTTCGACCGGCCGGACCGCGCGCTGGGCCAGACGGATTTCCTGCAAGCGGCTTTCTCGGTGCGCAGCTACATGCATTTCGACGACACGTACCGGCTGGGCCGGGTAACCGCGCGCGCCACCGTCGGCAGCATGGAGGCGCAGGAGATCATGGTGCTTTCGGGCCGCTATGTCGGCTTCCTGCCGCAGCATCGTGGCGCGCTGTGGCAAGCCATGGGCCGAATGCGGGCTGTAAAGACGCAGGACTGGTCGTTCTCTTCGCGGTTCTTTGCCGTTCATGATCCGCGCCGCGAGCATGAGGGCTTGCGACGAAGCTTTGTCGAAGCCCTTCGGCAGGTGGCTGGCCGCATCTCCGGGGGCCAGGATCGGGCCTGACGTTCTCTCGGCTGCCGCATGAAAAGCCCAAGGGCGCTGCCGGATATCGCCCGCCGGCAGTCGTGCAGCGCACCGGTATCGACGGCGACCTCGCCAAGTCCGCACAGGCGGCGCCAGTCGCAGGCCAACGTGACACCCGGCCGCAAGACCGCGTTTCATTCAACTCGACACCGCATCGACCTTGCCGAAATCCAACTCGCCTGGGGAATGATGGTTGCTCAGGCGTTGAACCACCGGCCGCTACCTTGAACATTGGCAGCGGATCGCACCCGCCGGTCCCGGTGGTCGAACGGCACCTTCACCGCAACCGCGCACCGGCTGCGCAAGGTGTTAGAGGAACGCTATTGCTTCCCGCCTTTCTTCTCCTGCGATTACTGGACCGAGGTGGCGCCGCCGCCGGATTTCGTGACGCCGGAACGCCCTGTCGCCCATGACCCCATCGTTGCGGGCGAGCACCTGCATGTGCGGACCGCGCAGACCTTCACCTGTCTGACGGACCGGATCGCCCGGGGCGAACTGTTGCTGCCCGAACAAGGGCGCGCGCTGGCCTCCTTCAGGCAGGAAGCGCGAGCCCGAGAGGTCGACGCCGGCTAAAGTGTGGTCGCTTCAAACAGAAGCGCCCTTTCCGCGCGTGGCGTCATGGCGAACGATCTTGGAAAAAAGTCGGCAGGCTCAGGTCCAGTCGCCACCAGGAAGAGGCAGGCGACTTGGAAGCGGGCGTCTTGCGGCCGTATCCCTGGGTCATCACGGGCCTGCATCATCAGCGGTGCGCCTGCGGCGCGAAGCCGAAGCATCAGCCATGATGCAGCCTGACTTCGCAAGGTGCCTTGCCACTGCAACGCCGCGGCGCCCCTGCCCCGCCGCCCGGAAAACAGGCAATACTGCAAGCCAAGGCCCCTGAAACGGGCAGATTGCCGATCTGGCCCCCGACAGACAGGCCGAAGGTTGATGCCCGGCGGCGAGCCTGCCTAGATTGTGGTCGAGCTTGATGGCTAGGGTTCCGGTGCCTCGGTGGCACGGCTGGTCCGAGAGCCATCACCGGCGGGCCGACATCCCCGCCCGGCACACGGCGGGAAAAAAGCCCGGGAGAACTCGTGATCGCCGCAAGGTTTGCTGCGCCTAGGAGCGCGCGCCGCCATGATGTTCGAAAGGATGCCCAGATGCCGTCTTTCCGCCTGCCCCTCGCCCGCCTCCCCCTCGCCCGTCTGTCGCGCCGCCTGCTTATCGGCACCGCGCTGGCCCTGAGCCTGACCACGCTGGCCCCCGTGGCCGAGGCCCAGCCGCGCAGCGATTTCCGCGTCGCCTGGTCCATCTACGTGGGCTGGATGCCCTGGGGCCATGCCGCCGATACCGGCATCGTCGACCGCTGGGCCGAGCGGTTCGACCTTTCCATCGAGGTCACGCAGTTCAACGACTATATCGAATCGATCAACCAGTACACGCTGGGCGCCTTCGATGCCGTGAGCATCACCAACATGGACGCCATGTCGATCCCGGCGGCCGGCGGCGTGGACACCACAGCGCTGATCATCGGCGATTTTTCCGACGGCAATGACGTGGTCTTCCTGCACGGTCCCGGCGCGCTGGCCGATATCGCCGGGCGGGCGGTCAATCTGGTGGAATTCTCGGTCTCGCATTTCCTGCTGGCCCGCGCGCTGGACAGCGTTGGCCTGACCGAGACCGATGTGCGCGTCATCAACACCGCCGATCCGGACATGATCGCGGCCTTTCAAAGCCCCGGGGTGGAGGCCGTGGTGACCTGGAACCCGATGATGGCCGAGATCGCCGCCATGCCGGATGCCAACCCGGTCTTCGACAGCAGCATGATCCCGGGCGAGATCATCGACATGCTGGTGGTCAATACCACCGTGCTGGAAGACAACCCCGATTTCGGCCGCGCCCTGGTCGGCATCTGGTACGAGACCGTCGCCCTGATGATGTCCGACACGCCCGAGGGCGCGGCAGCGCGCGCGGCCATGGGCGCGGCCTCGGGCACCGATCAGGCCGGGTTCGAGGGCCAACTGGCCGCCACCCGCTTCTTCGACGACCCGGCCGAGGCAGTGGCATTCACCACCTCGCCAGACCTGATCACGACCATGGACCGGGTGCGTAGCTTCCTGTTCGACAACGACCTGCTGGGCCCCGGCGCGCGTTCGCCCGATGCGGTGGGCATCGCCTTCCCCGATGGCACGGTGCTGGGCGACGAGGGCAATGTGCGGCTGCGCTTCGACGCCAGCTTCATGCAGATGGCCGCCGACGACGACCTGTGATCCCGGCCTGACCTGACCGGGGGATGCGTCCCATGCGGCTTATCAACATCCGGCCCGGGCGGCACGGGCGCCTGTTGCTGGCCTGTCTGCCCTTCTTCCTGCTGGCACTGGCATATCTGACCGGCTCGGCACTGCGGCTGGCGGAAAATCCCGCCGACCGGCTGCTGCCCTCGCTTCAGGCACTGGGCGAGAGCATCGAGCGGCTGGCCTTTCAGCCCGACCGGCGCACCGGGCAAATCCTGCTCTGGGCCGATACCTGGGCCAGCCTGTCGCGGCTCTGGGCGGGGCTGGGGGTATCGGTGGTGATCGCGCTGACCCTGGGCGTGCTGGCCGGGCTGGTGCCGCTGGCCCGCGCGCTGCTTGGCCCCTTCGTCGCCTTCGTGTCGATGGTCCCGCCCCTGGCGCTGCTGCCGGTGCTGCTGATCTTCCTGGGCCTGGGCGATCTGTCCAAGGTGGCGCTGATCGTGATCGGCGTGGCCCCGATCCTGACCCGGG
>SKNG01000448.1 GCA_007120685.1 Paracoccaceae bacterium
GGTCTGCCCGGCCAGCGCCATCAGCGGCGCGAGGGTTGGCGCGCTGAAGGTCAGCTGGCCGTCGGCGGCGGGCGGCGCCATCCCCGCGCGCCCGTCGAACAGCGCCTGCGCGCCGCCGGCCGTCAGCTGCAGCCGCAGCGGCGCTACCTCGCCTGCCACCAGCCGGCGGGCCGAGCCGATCCCGGCCTCGGCGCTGAAAAGCTGGCCGTTCAGCCGGCCGGCAAGCGTCAGCGTGGCCGGGCCGTCCCAGTCCGGCAGGCGCAGGTCGGCGTCGACCTCGCTGAGCCGCAGATCGGTGCCCGCGCCGTGATCGACAAAGCGCAGCGTCGCCCCGCGGATTTCCACCAGATCGATGGCCAGCGCCGTGGTGCCGGCTTCCGGCACCGGCTCTCCTGCCGGCTCTGCCTCGGCCAGCCCCTCGAAAGCCCAGTTGGCGCTGCCATCGGCGCGCCGCTCCAGCAGGATGCGCGGCGCCTGCGCCTCGAACCGCCGCACCACCAGGTCGCCCCGGATCAGCGCCGCCAGATCCAGGCCCAGATCCACCAAATCGGCTTCCAGCATCGGCCCGGCATCGGACCAGGGCGCATTGTCGATCCGCACCCCTTCCACCCGGGCGCCGATCACCGGAAAGATGCTTGGCCGCACGGCGCCGGTAATCGCCATACCGCGCCCAGTGGCGCTTTCGAACTGTTGTGTGGCGATGCCCGCCAGGCGTTCGGCCGGGATCAGGAAGACCGCCGACAGGGCCACCAGCACGAAGGTGACGAGAACGGCGACGATCCTGAAAATCCAGCGCATTGGCGCCTCCCTGCTCGGCCCCGGCGGCCTGTCCCGGCGCGCGCGTTGCATCCCGATGATGTCAAATGCCCGGCGGGGGCACAAGCTTGGCCTCGCGCGAATCACAGGCGCGTGTTGCGGGCGCTGCCGTCACGTCGCGCTTGCCGGGCGCGCGCGCGGGCGGCAGGCTGCGGGTGTGGCCGGCGCGGGAGGAAGGCATGGCGGACGGGATTGACGAGCGGCTGAGCATCACCATCGAGGCCGGCATCGCCGAGGTGGCGCTGAACCGGCCCGAGAAGATGAACGCGATGGACGAGGCGATGTTTGCCGCGCTCTCGGCGGCGGGCGAGCGTCTGGCGGGCGAGAGTGGCCTGCGCGCGGTGATCCTGCACGGGCAGGGCCGGGGGTTCTGCGCCGGGATCGACACCTCGCTTCTGCAGGCCTTTGCCGCGCGCCTGGACGATCTGCGGGCAGAGATGCAGGCCCCGCCCGCCGGCCGTGCCGCCAATGTCTTCCAGCACCCCTGCACGGTATGGGCCGATCTGCCGGTGCCGGTGATCGCGGCCTTGCACGGGCCGGTCTATGGCGCCGGGCTGCAACTGGCGCTGGGCGCCGATATCCGTCTTGCCGCGACCGATGCCCGGCTGTCGATCATGGAGGCGAAATGGGGTCTGATCCCGGACATGGGGCTGACCAAGCTGCTACCAGGGCTGATGCGCGCCGATCAGGCGCTGGAACTGATGCTCACCGCCCGCGTGCTGGGTGCGGCAGAGGCCCACGCGCTGGGGCTGGTCACCCGTCTGGCCGAGGACCCGCTGGAAGAGGCGCGCGCGCTCGCCCGCGCCATTGCCGCGCGCAACCCCGAGGCCGCGCGCGGCGCCAAGGCGCTGATGCGCGCGGCCTGGCCCGGCGGCGATGACCATCTGGCGCTGGAGGCACGGCTGCAGGCGGCGATCATGGGCAGCCCCAATCAGATCGAGGCGGTAATGGCCGAGATGCAGAAACGCGCGCCGCGCTTCGCCGATTGACACCGCCGCCGGCCCGAAGCGTTGACGGCGGCGCTGACGGGGGCGTTGACGGACCGGGTCCAAACCCGGCAGGATCGATCCACCGCCACAGGAGGGCTTGATGCCAGATCGCTACCATCCCGCCCTTGTCGTGCTGCACTGGCTGCTGGCCTTCTGCCTCATCGGCCTCCTGATCGCCGGCAGCACCGTCCTGGCGCCGCTGCCGAACACCGACCCGGCCAAGCTGATCTCCTTCCGCCTTCATATGGGCCTGGGCCTTATCACGCTTCTGCTGATGGTGCTGCGTCTGGCGGTGCGGCTCACCACGCGCCGCCCGGCGCCAGCGGATACCGGCAACGCCTGGCTCAACCGCCTCGCCCCGGCCACGCATTGGGCGCTCTATATCCTCGCCTTCACCATGGCGCTCTCGGGCATGGTCTTTTCCCGCGCCTCGGGCCTGCCGGACGCCGTCTTCGGCGCGGGTGCCATGCCCGCCAGTTTCGACCACTCGGCGCGCACGCTCCATACCATCGCCTCGCGCCTGCTGATGGCGCTGATCACGCTGCACATCGCCGCCGCGCTCTGGCACCAGTTCATCCGTCGCGACGGGCTGATGTCCCGTATGGCTCTGCGCCGCCGCTGACCCCGCCCCTCTTTGCTCTCGAAATATCCACGGGGGGTGTCCAGAGGGGGGCGCGTGCGTCCCCCTCTGGCGGGGGGCGCGGGGGCGGCGCCCCCCGCATGCCGGCTCACCCCTCGGCGATCATCTCTGCCTGGCGCACGATCACCCCGGCCTGCTTGATGCTCGCAATGTCCACCAGCCGCCCCTTGTAGGTCGTCGCCCCCTCGCCGCGCGCCTTGGCGGCTTCCATCGCTTCCAGGATCTCCCGCGCCTCGGCCACGGCCTCGGCCGAGGGCGTGAACACCTCATTGGCCAGCGCCACCTGTTTGGGGTGGATCGCCCATTTGCCCACCATGCCCAGCGTCGCCGAGCGCCGCGCCTGCGCCCGGAACCCCTCGTCATCGGAAAAATCGCCAAACGGCCCGTCCACCGGCAGCACCCCATGCGTACGGCAGGCCGCCACGATCGCCGCCTGCGCCCAATGCCAGGGATCGGCCCAGTAATTCTGCCCCTCGCGCCGCATGTAATAGCCTTCCTGCGTGCCGCCGATGCCGGTGGTCTGCATGCCCATCGAGGCCGCGAAATCCGCCGCCCCCAGGCTCATCGCCGCCAGCCGGGGTGTGGCCGCCGCGATCTCCTGCACATGGCAGATGCCGGCCGCGCTTTCGATGATCACCTCGAAGCCGATGCGCTTTTGCCGCCCCTTTGCTGCCTCGATCGCCGTGACCAGCGCATCGACGGCGTAAAGATCGGCCGCGCAACCCACCTTGGGGATCATGATGCGGTCCAGCCGTTCGCTGCCCTGCTCCAGCAGGTCCACCACATCGCGATACCAGAAGGGCGTGTCCAGCCCGTTGATCCGCACGCTCAGCGTTTTCTTGCCCCAATCCACCTCATGCGTGGCGGCGATGACATTGGCGCGCGCCTGGTCCTTGTCGCCGGGCGAAACCGAATCCTCCAGGTCCAGATTGACCACATCGGCCTTGGATCCGGCCATCTTCTCGAACAGCGCGGTGCGCGAGCCGGGGCCGAAAAGCTGGCAGCGATTCGGCGTGGCGGGCGGCGCGGGCTGAAGGCGAAAGGACATCGGTGTTACCTCATGTCTGGATGTCGGTCAGGCAGTGGATGCGAAAAAAACTGTCAGGAATTGGCGCCCCGTGGTTATTATCCTGCCAGAATGCGCGCAACCCCGTTTTCTGCGCCTGCGAAGGCAGCAGTCTCCGGTCGGGCCATGCCCTATTGACGGGCATTTCCTTCGGCTCTTCGGCAATCGGGCTGAATATTCTTGCGTTGCCGGCGGTGTTTCCCGGAAAGATACCCAGCACCTTCGGTGTCTTGTGCGGCAGTTTGCAGGCAGGTTAGCTTGACTGCCACCAACCCACCGCCATCCGCCCGCCAAAGACGAGGCCCGCCATGATCCAGACCCCCTATCTTCTGTTCCTGGGCGACGCGCCCGACCCTCTGGCCGCCAAGGTGGCGCAGGGGATCAAGGACTGGCGGCCGGAGTACGCGCTGGGCCAGTTGCGCCTGCCGGGCTGCAAGGCCGATATGGGCATCCCCGACATGACGCTCGCCGAGGCGAAGGCGGCCGGCATCAAGACCGTGGTGATCGGTGTGGCCAACCGCGGGGGCGTGATCAGCCAGACCTGGAAAAAGGTGCTGGTGCAGGCGCTGGAAGAAGGCTTCGACCTGGCTTCCGGCCTGCACAACCTGTTGCGCGACGAGGAGGACCTGGCGGCGGTGGCGCGTGCGACGGGCCGGACGCTGCACGATGTGCGCATTCCGTCGGTGAAGTATCCGATCGCCAATGGCGAGAAGCGGCGCGGCAAGCGGATGCTGGCGGTGGGCACGGATTGCTCGGTCGGCAAGATGTATACCGCGCTCTGCATGGAGCGCGAGATGCGCGAGCGGGGGATGAAGGCGTCGTTCCGCGCAACCGGACAGACCGGCATCCTGATCACCGGCGGTGGCGTGCCGCTGGACGCGGTGATCGCCGATTTCATGGCCGGGTCGATCGAATGGCTGACGCCGGACAATGATGACGACCATTGGGATCTGATCGAGGGGCAGGGGAGCCTGTTTCATGTCAGCTATTCCGGCGTGACCATGGCGCTGATCCATGGCGGGCAGCCCGATGCGCTGGTGATCAGTCACGAGCCGACGCGGACGCATATGCGGGGGTTGCCGGGCTACAGCCTGCCCACCATCGAAGCCGTGCGCGAGATGGCCGAGACGCTGGCGCGGGTGGCCAATCCGGCCTGCGTGACGGTGGGTGTGGCGGTTAACACGCAGGCGATGGAAGATGCCGCGGCGCGGGAATATCTGGCCGAGGTTCAGGCGCGCACGGGGCTGCCGGCGACGGATCCGTTCCGCTATGGCGCCGGGGTGCTGGTGGACGCGTTGGCGGCGGTCTGAGAGGGGTGTGCGAGGGGCTGCGCGCCCCTCGCGCTCCCGCGCCAAAGGGGGGGCACGCCCCCCTTTGGAAACCCCTGTGAGTATTTTTCGCAAGATGAAGGGGCGGGGATGATTACGGTCAGGGCAGAGCGGTTTCGGCTGGCGGAGGTGTTTACCATCGCGCGCGGCAGCCGGACCGAGGCGGCGGTGTTGACCGTGGAGGTTGAGCGCGAGGGCGTGCGGGGGTGGGGGGAATGCGTGCCCTATGCGCGCTATGGCGAGACGCTGGAGTCGGTGGCGGCGCAGATCGAGGGGTTGCCCGAAGGGATTGACCGGATGGCGCTGCAGGCGGCCCTGCCGGCCGGGGCGGCGCGCAATGCCGTCGATTGCGCGCTGTGGGACCTTGAGGCGAAGGCGACGGGCCGGCGGGTCTGGGAATTGGCCGGGCTGGCGGCGCCGGGGCCGATGATGACGGCTTTCACCCTGTCGCTGGACGCGCCGGAGAAGATGCGCGCCGCCGCCGCGCGCCATGCCCATCGCCCGCTTCTGAAGATCAAGCTGGGCACGCCCGATGACATGGCCCGGCTGGAGGCGGTGCGCGCCGGCGCGCCGGAGGCCAGGATCATCGTCGACGCCAACGAGGGCTGGACAGCCGAGGTCTATGCCGATCTGGCGCCGCATCTGCTGCGGCTTGGCGTGGCGATGGTGGAACAGCCATTGCCGGCGGGCGAGGATGGCATGCTGGCCGAGATCGACCGCCCGCTGCCGGTCTGTGCCGATGAGAGCTGCCATGACCGGGCCAGCCTGCCCGATCTGGCGGGCAAGTATGACATGGTCAACATCAAGCTGGACAAGACCGGCGGGCTGACCGAGGCGCTGGCACTGCGTGAGGCAGCGCGCGCGGCGGGCTACCGGGTGATGGTTGGCTGCATGGTCGGCACCTCGCTGGCGATGGCGCCGGCCGTGCTGGTGGCGCAGGGGGCCGAGGTGGTGGACCTGGACGGCCCGCTGCTGCTGGCCGAGGACCGCCCGCACGCTATGACTTATGACGCGGCCGGGGTGCATCCGGCCGAGCCCGCGCTTTGGGGATAGGAGTGAGCCCATGACCCGCACCGTGTATCTGAATGGCGAATATCTGCTCGAGGATCAGGCCAAGGTGTCGATCTTCGACCGTGCCTTCCTGATGGGCGACGGGGTCTATGAGGTGACCAGCGTGCTGGGCGGCAAGCTGATCGATTTCGACGGCCATGTCGCGCGGCTGCAGCGGTCCTGCGACGAGTTGGAGATGGTCAACCCCCATGACCGGGA
>SKNG01000395.1 GCA_007120685.1 Paracoccaceae bacterium
ACCGCTGGGGCAACTTCTTCGCCCATCTGATCCTGATCCTGGGCGTCGCCATCGTGGTCTTCCCGGTCTATGTGGCGATCATCGCCTCGACCCACCCGCCGGGAACCTTCGTGCGCGGGGTCATGCCGCTCTGGCCCGGCACCCACGCCTGGGAGAACTACACCACCGCCATCACCGAGGGCCGCTCGCGCGCCGGCACGCCGCCTATCGGCGGCATGATGTGGAACAGCTTCATCATGGCCATGGCGATCACCATCGGCAAGCTGTCGATCTCGATCCTTTCGGCCTTTGCCATCGTCTATTTCCGCTTTCCGTTCCGCATCTTCTTCTTCTGGATCATCTTCCTGACCCTGATGCTGCCGGTCGAGGTGCGGATCGTGCCGACATTCCAGGTGGTGGCGGATTTCGGCATGCTGAACAGCTTTGCCGGCCTGTCGATCCCGCTGATCGCCTCGGCCACGGCGACCTTCCTCTTTCGGCAGTTCTTCATGACCGTGCCGGAAGAGTTGATGGAGGCCGCACGGGTGGATGGCGCGGGGCCGATGAAATTCTTCAAGGACATCCTGCTGCCGCTTTCCATCACCAATATCGCGGCGCTCTTCGTGATCATGTTCATCTATGGCTGGAACCAGTATCTCTGGCCGCTGCTGATCACCACGGACCCGGAGTATTACACCATCGTCATGGGCATCCAGCGGATGGTGACGGGGGGCGACAGCGAACCGCTATGGCATCTGGTCATGGCCACCGTGGTGCTGGCCGCGCTGCCGCCGGTGCTGGTGATCCTCTTCATGCAACGGCTCTTCGTGAAGGGCCTGACCGAGACGGAGAAGTAACCATGGCGACGATCACCATGGAGGACCTGCACAAGGTCTATACCGGCGGCGTGCAGGCCGTGACCGGCATCTCGCTGGACATCGCCGATGGCGAGTTGATCGTGCTGGTCGGCCCATCCGGCTGCGGCAAGTCCACACTGCTGCGCATGGTCGCGGGGCTGGAGACGATCACCAGCGGGACGTTGAAGATTGGCCAGCGGGTGGTGAACAACCTGGAGCCGGCAGAGCGCGACATCGCCATGGTGTTCCAGAACTACGCGCTTTACCCGCATATGACGGTCTACAACAACCTGGCCTACGGGCTGCGGAACCGCGGCTTCAGGAAAGCCGAGATCGACCGCCGGGTGCGTGAAGCCGGCGCGATGCTGGAGATCGACAGGTTTCTGGACCGCAAGCCGCGCCAGCTTTCCGGCGGGCAGCGGCAGCGGGTGGCGATGGGCCGTGCGCTGGTGCGCGAACCGGCGGCGTTCCTGTTCGACGAGCCGTTGTCGAACCTCGATGCGAAGCTGCGCGTGCAGATGCGGGTAGAGATCAAGCAGTTGCAGCGCCGGCTGGGCACGACCTCGCTTTACGTCACCCATGACCAGCTGGAGGCGCTGACGCTGGCCGACCGGCTGGTGGTGCTGAACGGCGGCGTGATCGAGCAGGTGGGCACGCCGATGGAGGTCTATCGCCGCCCGGCCTCGACCTTCGTGGCGGGGTTCATCGGCTCGCCGGCGATGAACATGATCGAGATGGACTATCTGCGCGAGGGCGGGCAGGGGGCGGTGCTGGCGCATGTGCCCTCAGACACCGATCTGATCGGCGTGCGTCCGGACGATCTGACGCTGGAGGCGGCGTCAGAGGGCGACGGGTTGCAACTGACCGGCACGCTGGCGCTGCTGGAGCCGGCCGGCGCCGAGAGCCATCTTTATGTGCAGATCGAAGGGCGCCCGCTGCCGGTGGTGGCGCGCACGCCCGGCGTTCCGGATCTGACCGAGGGCGCGCCGATCACCCTGCACGCGGCGCCGGCGGCGGTGCATCCGTTCGAGGCGGCGAGCGGGCGGCGCACGGGATAGGGGCCGGGGAAGAAAGCGCTTGAAGAAAGCGCTTTGCAAGGGCCTTGAAGGAAGGCCCTTGGCGCCCGGTCCTTGCGTCCCGCCCTGTCCCGGGCCTATCCTGCGACCGGAGCGATGCAACAAGGGCTGCACCGATGCCGCATGACCACCACGACCATGACAACCATCTGGACCCGATGGAGGCCCGCACCCGCGCGCTGGAGACGATCCTGACGCGCAAGGGGCTGGTCGATCCGGCCGCCGTCGATGCGATCATCGAGACCTATGCCGAAAAGGTGGGGCCGAAGAATGGCGCGCAGGTGGTGGCGCGGGCATGGGATGATGCGGATTTCGCCGACTGGCTGGCGCGGGACGCCACCACCGCCATTGCCTCGATGGGGTTTTCGGGGCGGCAGGGCGAGCATATGCAGGCGGTGTTCAACAGTGACAGCGTGCACAACCTGGTCGTCTGCACGCTCTGTTCCTGCTATCCGTGGCCAGTGCTGGGCCTGCCGCCGGTCTGGTACAAGTCGCCGGCCTATCGGTCCCGCGCCGTGATCGAGCCGCGCGCTGTGCTGCGCGAATTCGGGCTGGAACTGCCCGAGGGGGTGTCGGTGCGGGTCTGGGATTCGACCGCGGAACTGCGCTATCTGGTGATCCCGCAGCGCCCGGCCGGAAGCGAAGGGATGAGCCGGGATGACCTGGCGGCGCTGGTGACGCGCGAGTCGATGATCGGCACCGGGCTGCCAACGGGGCCGGCATGAACGGACCGCAGGATCTGGGCGGGATGATGGGCTTTGACCCGGTGCTGCCGGAACCCGACGAGCCGGTTTTTCACGCCGATTGGGAGGCGCGGGCGCTGGGACTGACGCTTTGTGTCGGCGCGCTGGGCCGCTGGAGCCTGGATGAGAGCCGCCATGCGCGGGAGAGCCTGCCGCCGGCGATCTATTACAACGCCAGCTATTTCGAAATCTGGCTGCGCGCGCTGGAGGCGCTACTGGTTCGTCATGGCCTGATTACGGCACAGGAACTGGCCGAGGGCACGGCGGCTGAGGCGCCACCGCACCCCAAACGTCTGCCGCCCGAGCGCGTGGCCCCCGCCATGGCCGCCGGCACCCCCTATGACCGCCCCGTGACCAGCCCCGCCCGGTTCCGGCCCGGCGACCGGGTGCGCGCCCGCGTGATGCATCCGCGCGGCCATACCCGGCTGCCGCGTTATGTGCGGGGTCATGTCGGAACGGTGGAGGCCGACCGGGGCGGGTTTGTCCTGCCCGATGCCAGTGCCGAGGGGCGCGAGGATGTGGCCGAGCGGCTTTATACCGTGGTCTTTGACGGTGCGGCGCTTTGGGGGCCGGATGCGGAGCCCGGCACGCAGGTCTCGGTCGATGCCTGGGAGAGTTACCTTGAACCCGTTTGACGCGCCGCAGCCCGAAAGCCCGTTCACCGAGCCCTGGCAGGCGCGGGTGTTTGCCCTGACCGTGGCGATGAACGAGGCTGGGCATTTCGACTGGCCCGACTGGGCGGCGGTCTTCGGGCGGCATCTGAAAGGCACGCGCGACGGGGCGGGGGATTACTGGCGGGCCTGGGCTGAGGCGCTGGAAGAGATGCTGGCGCGGGGCGGGGTGGCCGAGGGGGGCGAGGTGGCGGCTCTAGCCGAGCGTTGGCAAGCGGCCGCGCATGCCACGCCGCATGGTCAGCCGATCCTGCTGGAGAATGCCGCGGGGCAGGGATGACCCTGGGGTTTGTCCTGCGGGGCGGCGGGTTTATCTGCTCTGCAAGGCAAATGGAGGTGGCGCCATGTATCTGACGATGAACCGTTTCAAGGTGAGGACCGGGCAGGAAGATGCCTTCGAGACGGTGTGGAAGAGCCGCGACAGCCATCTTCAGTCGGTGCCGGGGTTTGTCGGTTTCCATCTGATGAAGGGGCCGGAGGGCGAGGGGTATCGGCTTTATGCCTCGCATACGCTGTGGCGGTCGGCGGCGGATTTCCAGGCCTGGACGCGGTCCGAGGCGTTTCGCGCCGCGCACAAGGGGGCCGGGGGGCATTCGGACCTTTATCTTGGCCCGCCTGAACTGGAGGTCTTCGAGGCGGTGCAGACGATCACCGCCTGATCCTGCTTGGCTGGCGGCAGGGGGCGGCGGGCGCTCTCACCCGCCCACCCCGCGCCCGCCGCCCCCTGCGGCCCCGCGCTCTGGCGTTTCTCTCTTGGCGGAGGGGGCGTGCCTGATATGCTTCTGTGCGTTTTTTCGTGCATTCTTCTCGATCCTCGCTTCGCTCAGGTCGAAATGCACTTTGAGGGAGGGCAGGGCATGAAACGCAAGCTGGTGAGCGCCGCCGAGGCGGTGGCGCTGATCCGTCAGGGCGACACGATCACCACCTCGGGCTTCGTGGGCAACGGCGTGCCGGAGCATCTGCTGGCGGCTCTGGAGGCGCGGTTTCTGGAGGAGGGCGCACCGACCGGGTTGAGCCTGATCTTTGCCGCCGGGCAGGGCGACGGCAAGGAGCGTGGGCTGAACCGGCTGGGGCACAAGGGGCTGTTGCGCCGGGTGATCGGCGGGCATTGGGGGCTGATCCCGAAAGTGGCCGCCTTGGCCGTGGAAGGCGAGATCGAGGGCTGGAACCTGCCGCAGGGCGTGATCAGCCACATGTTCCGCGACATTGCCGCCGGGCGGCCCGCGACGATCACGCCGGTGGGGCTGGAGACCTTTGTCGACCCGCGGCTTTCGGGCGGGCAGGTGCATCCGGGGGACGGCGAGGCGCTGGTCGAGCGGATCGAGATCGCCGGCAAGGAATGCCTGTCTTATCGGCTGTTCCCCATCGATGTGGCGCTGTTGCGGGGCACCACCGCCGATGAGGTGGGCAACATCACCATGGAGCATGAGGCGCTGGTGCTGGACAATCTGGCCCAGGCGATGGCCGCGCGCAATTCCGGCGGGGTGGTGATCGTGCAGGTGGAGCGGCTGGCGGCGGCGCATAGTCTGGATGCAAGGGCGGTGGTGATCCCGGCGCCTTTGGTGGATGCCGTGGTGCTGGCGCCGGCGGAGAACCACATGCAGACCTATGCCACGCCCTATTCGCCGGCCTTTGCCCAGATCATCCGTGCCCCCGCCGGTGCCCTGCCGCCGATGGCGCTGGATGCGCGCAAGATCATCGCCCGGCGCGCGGCTTTTGAACTGCCGGTGAACGGGGTGGTCAATCTGGGCATCGGCATGCCCGAGGGCGTGGCGGCAGTGGCGGGCGAGGAGGGGCTGCTGGACCATCTGACGCTGACCACCGAACCCGGCGTGGTGGGCGGGCAGCCGGCCTCAGGGCTCGATTTCGGGGCGGCGGTGAATACCGATGCGATCATCCCGCAGAATGCGCAGTTCGATTTCTACGACGGCGGCGGGCTGGACATGGCCTGTCTGGGCATGGCGGAGGTGGATGCGGCCGGCAATGTGAATGTCAGCCGCTTCGGGTCGAAGCTGGCGGGCGCGGGGGGGTTCATCAACATCAGTCAGAATGCGCGCGCGCTGGTCTTTGCCGGCACGCTGACGGCGGGCGGGTTGAAGGTGGCGGTGGATGACGGCTGGCTGCGGATTCAGGCCGAGGGCAAGGCGCGGAAGTTTCTGGACGCGGTGCAGCAGGTCACCTTTTCCGGCCCTCGCGCGGCGCGGCTGGACCGGCCGGTGCTGTATGTGACCGAACGCGCGGTGTTCGAACTGACGCCAGAGGGCGTGGCGTTGCGCGAGGTAGCGCCGGGGCTGGATGCCGAACGCGACGTGATTGCGCAGATGGGGTTCCGGCCGATCGTTGAGGCGGTGTCGGAGATGGATCCGCGCATCTTCCTGCCGCAGCCGATGGACCTGAAGCGCGACCTTCTGCACATGGATCTGGCGGACCGGATCACGCTCGACCGGGGCGAGGGGCGGCTCTTCATCAATTTCGAGAAGATGCGGCTGCGCGCGCCCGAGGATCTGGCGATGATCCGGGCGCGGGTGGAGGAATTGTGCCAGCCGTTGGACGAGAAGGTGGAGGCGATCGTCACCTATGACGGCTTCCGGCTGGAGGATGATCTGGCCGACGCTTACGGGCAGCTGGTGGCGGAACTGGAGGCGCGGTTCTATGCCAAGGTCACGCGCTATTCCGGGTCGGCCTTTACGCGGATGAAGCTGGCGCGGATCCTGCCGGGGGTGACGGACCGGCCGCATCTGTTCCGGGGCGGACGCGGGGGATGAGCCGGGCAGGGCGCGG
>SKNG01000097.1 GCA_007120685.1 Paracoccaceae bacterium
CAAGCCCGCACCCTCTGGGTGATCCATGAAACGCGACCCTCACAGCAGTCAACGCCATGATTTAAATCAGAAATACCATGGTCACGACAGCGAAATCACCGGATTACTTGGGGAATGTGGGGTCAGGCAAGCGGAGCGCGTCCGCGAGCGGGTTTTAGACGCGCTCGACGGACGCCCCTTCAAGCTCCGTTTCTCAGCAATTCTTGATTTGAATCGGTGTGCGATTGATGGGCTAAATGCGCACGCCGGGAACTTTCGTCCGGCGGGCATAGGGATCAATGAGAGCAAACATGAACCGCCGGGTGCTCATTTGGTGCCTGAACTGGTTGAAGAGTTGTGCGACTATGTAAACGACAGGTGGGACGAGAAGAGCGCCATTCACCTGTCATCGTTCATCATGTGGCGGCTCAATTGGATACATCCTTTCGCAGATGGGAACGGACGGACCTCAAGGGCAGTAGCCTACTTGGTGCTTTGCGTGAAACAAGGTATGCTGCTGCCAGGTCACAAGACCATACCTGAACAGATCGTGGACCGCCGGAAGCCTTACTACGAAGCGCTCGAGAAGGCTGATGAGCGATATAAAGAAACAGGAAAATTCACCGAGGACATCGTTGCTGAAATGGAAAGCCTGATGGGCACGATGTTGGCTGTGCAGCTGAAGAGCGCATTTGATGCAGCAGTTGGAAATGAACGCTGAACTACGCATTTTGTAGGGCGCTTTCACGAGCACTCAATGGTGTGTGTCAAACATATGCAGCACCGGCCCCGGATCAATCCCCGCCGCCTGCGCCTCTGCAAGTGCCTTGATCAT
The DNA here is from genome assembly GCA_007120685.1 of Paracoccaceae bacterium. Classification (GTDB taxonomy): domain Bacteria; phylum Pseudomonadota; class Alphaproteobacteria; order Rhodobacterales; family Rhodobacteraceae; genus Pararhodobacter. Next base: position 815 of record SKNG01000097.1, read on the forward strand.
GGCTGAAAACGCCCGCGCCTTGCCGCCCGCGTCATAGGCTTGCAGAGGCCGCACCACGTCGATCTGGACGACCCCGCCCAGCTTGGCCGAGGCTTCTTCGCTGATCAGCTTGGCAATCGGTTCCAGCGTCCATTGCGCAAGGTGCCGTTGCGCCTCTCGAATCACTGGCCCGGTGGCCGCGTCATTGAGCAGTACAGGCAGAACCCCGAACGCTTGGCTAATCGCCCCTTGCGCCGCGCCCATGGAACGCGTGTTTCCCCCCCGGCGTAGCGAAAACCCATCTTGTCCACCGTGATTGGGGATCGGGGTCGCCCCTTCCGGCTGCTCGCTTTTTACGCGAAGAAGCGCGGAATTACTCGCCCGCGACCCCTCAACCGCTCAGCCTTAACCGCAGAGGGCAGGAAACGGGCCGTCTGACGGTGTTTTCCGCGCGGTCAGGCCGGCGACAAACGGGCTTGATCCGGCAGGCGGACATTGTATCGTGGTAGGTTGAAGGCGTTGTTTTGCGCCGGTTCCGAACATCGCGCCATCCCGGCGTAGGGATACACCGGCCTGTCCGGTCATCGCAAAGGTATCGCGCGCCGGGGATGTTGGAGTCGGCTGCGCGCGGAGAAAGGCAACCAGTCCATGCCCGGCAGTACACCTGAGAACCCCATCCAGCTCGGCACGCTGGCGACCGGTCCCAGCGACCAGCGCCCCGATGCCCTGGCCTCGATTTCCTTCTCGCTGGAAGAGCAGGGCAGCGCGGTGAGCTGGTTCAGCTTCGAGACCTGGAAGATCAGCCGATTTACCTTCAACATCGAGATCGACAAGCCAGAGGACGTCGAAGCCTTTGTCAACTTTCTGCTGGCCGAAGGCGGCGCGCCGGCCCCCGACCCGGATGATCCCGATGCCACCGAAACCGCCTCCGAGATCATCGTCTTCGGCATTCAGGTAGCAACCGACCAGGCCGATCCGGAGCTGACGGCCGCCATCGGTTTCAGCTTCACCATCGCCGTGCATCCCAGTGAGTTTCTGCCGGACGCCGGCCTTTCGGCCGACAGGCTGCTGGGGTTTCTGAGTTTCCCCTTCTATGATGATGTGGCGGGGCTGTTCCGGCAGGAAGAGGCCGCGGTCTTCGACAGCCCCCTGGCTTCGGGCGGGGACCTGCTGAAATCCGTGGTGCTGGCCGATGGCAACATCGCCCATGTCTGGCGCGGCGGCCCGCAGCAGGAAGCCTTCGTCGCCGTGACCACGCCGGACGGCACGCCGGTCACGGACGCGCCGGTGCGCATTCGCGGCGACCTGGTGGACCAGCCCGGCGACCAGTTCTTCCTCGATACCCGCGAGCCGGCGATCGAGGCGTTGCCGGATGGCGGCTTCGTCGCTGGATTTGCCCGCTGGAGGAATAGCGGCGAAGAAAACGCCTATTACCTGCGCCGCTTCGATGCCGATGGTACCCCGCAGGACGAGGTGGAGCGCTTTACCGGTCTGGCGGGCGGTTTCCAGATCCGTGAGTTGCAAATCCTGTCCTGGGATGATGGCAGCTACGCCGCGGTGTGGCGCAACGCGACGACCGACAACACGCAATCGACATCCGCGCGCTACGAGGCGCAACGCTTCACCGCGGATGGCGATCCGGTGGGCGCGCCCTTCGTCATCGCCGATCCGATCGATGCCGGCACCGCGACCTTGCGTTCGGTCGATTTTACCGCGCTTGCCGATGGCACGCTCGTCGCGGCCTGGACGGATGAAGTGCCCGGGGCCGATTACATCGACGATGGCCAGGACCACCCCTGGCGCGTCTATCTGCAGCGCTTCGATACCGATGGCCAGCCGCTGGGCGACCCGCGCTTCGCCATCACGCGTGAGGCGCTGCTTTTGCAGGAACCCGGCACGCCGCCGCCTTCGGACATGGGCGCGCAATATGATCCGGTAATCCGGCCTCTGAGCGATGGCGGTTTCGTGGTGGGGGTCGAAGCCTTTCGCGCGGCCGATTTCACATCGGGCCAGGCCGGATCCGGCCAGGGCGGGCGCAGCGTCTGGCTGCAGCGTTACGATGCCGATGGCGAGCCTGAGGGCGACAGTATCCAGGTCACCCCGGACGCGGATTTTTCGAACCGGTTGCAGGACATCGGTCAACTGGCCGATGGGTCGTTGGCGGTAACCTTCACCAACACGGCGCAAGTCGCCTCGCAGATCGGCGAACAGGCCACGGTGCGGGGCCAGATCGTCGAACCGGACGGCACCCTGCGCGGCGAGGCGTTCGATATCGCCGATGGCATCCTCAGCGCGCGGCTGGCACCGTTTCAGACGAATGTCATGGTGACGCCGCTGGAAGGCGGGGAGTTCGTTGTCACCAGCTCGCTGCAGGAAGGTTCGCCGCAATCCACCGGCGCGCTGGAACTGCAGGTGTTCAACGCCACGGGCCAGCCCGTAAGCGCGCCGGTGCCGCTGCCCGTGGCGCGCAACATGGGGCTGGAGAGCTTTGGCACCCTTGCCCTGCCGGATGGCAATTTCCTTGCCAGTTTCGGCGCGGGGGTGCGCACGATGCAATTCTCGGCCCCCATCAATGCCGCCTTTGCCGACAGCGATGCGGGTGTCGAACTTGTCGGGAGCGATGGCAATGACTTCCTGCAGGGCGGCGCGGGCGATGATACGCTGCAGGGCGGGCCGGGCGACGATATTCTGATCGGCGGCGGCGGCGTCAACACGGCGGTCTATAGTGGCGATCTGGCCGATTACGACATCCAGGACCTCGGCCAGGGCGTGACCGCGATCATCGACCTGCGCCCGGGCAGCCCGGATGGCAGCGATCTGTTGCGCGACATCAATTTGCTGAGTTTTGCCGATCAGACCGTCATGCTGGGCGGGCCGGGCGAGACGGTAGAGATCGCCGGCCAGATCCAGGTGCCGGGCGGCATCCCCGCGGGCGCCTCGCTGTTAGTGGTCGTGGATGGGGGCGTCAGCGCGCCGATTCCGATCGCGGCGGATGGCGGCTTCGAACTCGATATCGCGACCGAAGTGCTGACCGCGCCGGGCGCGGATCTGATCTATGACCCCGGCACCGGCACGCCGCAACTGACCGCCAACAATGCGCTGGAGGCGTTGCGGCTGGCGGTCGGTCTGGACCCCAGCTGGGGCACGGCCTCGGCGGTGAACTTCATCGCCGCCGACATCAACCGCGACGGGCAGGTGACGGCCAGCGACGCGCTGGACATCCTGCGCAATGCCGTCGGGCTGGAAACGCCGAATTTGCCGCGTTGGGTGCTGGTCGACATGGACCATGATTTCGGCCCGGTCAGCAATACCGCCGTGCCGCAGGACGCCGTGCTGGATCTGGCCACGCTGCTTGACGGTAGTGAAGGGCTGTCGCTGGCACCGGTGCTGCTGGGACAGGTCAGCGAGTTCAGCCTGTAGGCAGGGCAGGGGCGGCGCCCGGGCCTGGTGTTCGCACCCTGACGCAGGTTTCCCGCGCCCCGTGCAAGGCTGTCGCGAGAGGCAGCTATGCGGCACATTCCGGTCATTCGCGACAAGGTCGTAGTGGAGGGTGGTTTGCGGACTGATGCGGCTGCGGCATCGCGCATGTCGCTGACCGCCATGGCAGCGATTCGATCATCGAGCGCGTCTTCGAGGCGTAGCAAGACGCGAGGAGGCCTTCGTGTCGCAGGGCTAGCGCGCGCTTATCGGCGTCCACCATCGGCTGCCCAGAGCGTTTAGGTAAGGCATAGCGCCGGGGCAGTCCGGTCGATCACGCCGCGCGGGGTTGTAACGCTTGCCGGCGGGGCGCCCCGGCCCAACCGCGGTCTTTCTGTCCGGGGCGAATGCAGCCTATCGGTGTAATTGTAGATTTGCGCGAAAAATCCTGATATAATCTGCGTTTTATTCCAGCCTGCCAATTCTCGACAGAACTTCACGCCCCACCCAACCGGAGGATTGCCAATGTTCTGCCGCATGCCCGCCTTCGTGCTTGCATTACTCGTCACTTCGCTCTCGCTGGCCAGCACCGCCGCTGCCGCCACCCTCACCCCGAGGGCCCTTAGCCCGGACGAACTTGACCTCCTCACCACGGAGAACCCCACTGACGGAGAACTACGGAACATCAACTTTTGGTTTCTCGAAAACACGCTCGTCGAGGTCGCGACCAGTGGCTTCACGTCGCTGATCGCCGTTGCGAACAATGAGAGCGACAGCCATTGGATCAACGGCTCGATCCAGATTTGCGACGGCAGCGTGGCCGACAATCCGTTCGCCTGTGACGGCAGCGTGCGGCTGCTCGAACTGACCCTTGCGATCACCAAGAACCCCAGCGTCTTCGCGGGCGTGATCCTCGAACACACATCCTCCAATCCCTACAACCTCGCGATCGCCGCCGTCGGGGGGCTCAATCCCTTCGACCCCGACGCGCTTCTGGCCGGGACCTTCATGGCCGAACTGGATCTGGACATTCGCGGTGCCGACGGCGATGGACTCGCGGTCACGCGGCTGACTGACGACGCCTATTTCCGCGGCCGCCTTGGCGTCGACGAGGATGCCACGCCGGTCAGTGTCCTGGGCACCGAGACCGACGGCTTCGGCGACCCGGTCGGAGTTGGGCTCGCAAACAGGCTTGAGGTTCCCGCCGGCACCCCCGGCACACCGGCTACCTTTACCCGGATCGCTGATTGCTTGTTCTACTGCGACCAGAGCATGGCCGCGATCAGGTTCACCGCGCCCGGGGCGCCGAGTTCTGCCTTTGCCAACCCCACCGTCGTGGTCAGTTCCTCAGTGACCTTCACCTACGAGCTCGCCCCGCCGCCGGCGCCAATCCCGTTGCCCGCCGCGGTCTGGCTGCTGCTGGGCGGACTGGGCGCCCTCGCCGCCCTGGGTCGCCGCCGGCGTCCCGGGACCTGAGAGCCAGCCGCAGGGACTGCACCTGCCTGGCTTCGACCGGAACAGGGCCGTATCGCTGCGCATCGTGCCAGGGTCGCGATGTGCAGCGATCCGCGGTCCGGATGGAACTCGCAGCCGGGCAGCGGAGGGTTCAGTGCGCTCGCCCGGCGCATCGCTTCGCTTCTGACCGGCCGCTTTGGGCCGATCATGTTGCTGCGTCTGCGAAAGGGCTTCCAATGCTACGGGTAGCCTGAATGTCGCTGAAGGGCTCCAAGCAGTCATCGGATATCTCGTGTCAGCCGACAAACCCTACCTGTTCGATCCCGGATGATCACATTTCCCCTCGGCGATCTGCCCTCTTCATGGCAAGACTGGTCTTGAGGGACATTCGGGACGGGGCAGGGGCATGCTGATCCATCTTCACAGCCA
>SKNG01000337.1 GCA_007120685.1 Paracoccaceae bacterium
CCCCACCGCGCGCCCGTCCAGCCCTGCAGCCGCCCCGCCAGCCGCGCGGCCAGATCGGCCGGCGCCTCGGGCCCCGGTTCGAACTCGATGCGCCCGGGGGCATATCGGACCAGACGCAGATGCGTTTCCACATCCACCAGCAAACTCATGTCGCGCCGCTCGCGGATCAAGGCCACCACGGCGTCGAAATCATGATAGATCGCCAGCCCCGGCGCGGGGACCGCCGCCAGCGCCGCCACGGGGCCGCCCGAACCGCCCCCTGACGCGCCACCGGCGGGGGCGGTCGCCATTGCCGGCGCTGTCACTGCCTGCCCGCCTTTTCGGGCACTCGTTGCCAGCCTGCCACCGTCAGGAGGAGGCGGGCTGTCCTGCAGCCGGCGCAGCAGTTCTTCCGGCGCTGGCAGGTCGGCGACATGGGTCAGGCGGATCACAGCCATCTCGGCGGCCATCATCGCATTCGGGGCCAAGGCGACTTCCTCAAGCGATTTCAACAGCATCTGCCAGAATCTTGAAAGAATGCGCATCGGCACGCGCCCGGCCAGATCGGCGCCGCGCGCGCGTTCGTCCGGGGGGATGGTGGGGTCGTCGCCGGCCTGCGGGGTGACCTTGGTGACGCTGAGCCAATGGGCGATCTCGGCCAGATCGCGCAGCACCGCCATCGGGTCGGCGCCATCGGCATATTGCGCCGAAAGTTCGGCCAGCGCGCCGGCAGCATCGCCGCGCAGGATCGCCTCGAACAGGTCCAGCACCCGTCCCCGGTTCGCCAGGCCCAACATGGCGCGCACCTGCTCTGCACCGGTGGCGCCGGCGCCATGGCTGATCGCCTGATCCAGCAGGCTCATCGCATCGCGCACCGAGCCCTCGGCCGCGCGGGTGATCAGCGCCAGCGCCCGCTCTTCCACCTCGGCGCCCTCGGCCTGAGCCACGCGGGAAAGATGCGCCATCATCACCTCCGGCTCGATCCGCCGCAGGTCGAACCGCTGGCAGCGCGACAGCACGGTGACCGGCAACTTGCGGATCTCGGTGGTGGCGAAGATGAATTTCACATGCGGTGGCGGCTCCTCCAGCGTCTTCAGCAGCGCGTTGAAGGCCGAGGTGGAGAGCATGTGCACCTCGTCTATCACATAGACCTTGTAACGGGCCGAGGCCGCGCGATAGGCAACGGAATCAATGATCTCGCGGACGTCGTTCACACCTGTCCGGCTGGCCGCGTCCATCTCCTGCACATCGACATGGCGGCCTTCGCTGATCGCGCGGCAATGCTCGCAGACGCCGCAGGGGTCGGTCGTCGGCCCGCCCTGCCCGTCCGGCCCGATGCAGTTCAGCCCCTTGGCGATGATCCGCGCCGTGGTGGTCTTGCCGGTGCCGCGGATGCCGGTCAGGATGAAAGCATGGTGGATGCGGTCGGCGGCAAAGGCGTTCTTCAGCGTGCGCACCATCGCCTCTTGCCCGATCAGATCGGCAAAGGTTTCCGGCCGGTATTTCCGGGCAAGGACCTGATAGGCGGGGCGGTCGGTCATGGCACTTTCGCGCTGGGTCTGACGCAACACTAGGCCCGCGCCCGGCCGCCGTCCAGTCCTCGGCCGAGCGCCCGCCTGTCACGCCCGCTTGACAACCGGCCGCGCGCACCGCACCAACCCAGAAATGCCCGAGAAAGAAGCGAGACCGATGAGCGCCACCGCCGACAAGACCATTCTGCGCGCCCTGGCGGGCGAAACCCAGCCCATCCCGCCGGTGTGGATGATGCGCCAGGCCGGGCGCTACCTGCCGGAATACCGCGCCACCCGCGCGCAGGCGGGCGATTTCCTTTCGCTCTGCTACAACCCGGAACTGGCCGCCGAGGTGACGCTGCAGCCGATCCGCCGCTACGGCTTCGATGCCGCCATCCTGTTTGCCGATATCCTGCTGCTGCCGCAGGCGCTGGGCGCCGATCTGTGGTTCGTCACCGGCGAGGGGCCGCGCCTTTCCACGCTGACCGATCAGGCCGGCTTCGACCGGCTGAAGCCCGTGGGCGCGATCCATGAGACGCTGAGCCCGGTCTATGAGACGGTGAAGATCCTGTCGCGCGAATTGCCGCGCGAGACCACGCTGATCGGTTTCGCCGGCGCGCCCTGGACCGTGGCCACCTACATGATTGCCGGGCGCGGCACCAAGGATCAGGGCCCGGCGCATGCGCTGATGGCCGAACAGCCGGAAGTGTTCGACGCGCTGATGGCGCGGCTGACCGAGGCGACGGTCGAATACCTGTCCGCGCAGATCATGGCCGGGGCCGAGGTGGTGAAGATTTTCGACAGCTGGGCCGGCTCGCTGAAGGGCGAGGCGTTTCAGCGCTACGCGCTGGAGCCCGCGCGAGAGATCATCGCGGCGCTGAAGACCCGCCACCCGGATGTCCCCATCATCGCCTTTCCGCGCGAGGCCGGGGACAACTATATCGGCTTCGCCCGCGCCACGGGCGCCGATTGCGTGGCGCTGGACAATTCGGTCAGCGTCGACTGGGCGGCGGCGCATGTGCAGGTCGATGGCTGCGTGCAGGGCAATCTGGCGCCGCATCACATGGTCACCGGCGGGGCGGAGCTGATTTCTGAAACAAGGCGCATCGTGAAGGCGTTTTCCGGGGGGCCGCATATCTTCAACCTCGGCCATGGCATCACGCCGGATGCCGACCCCGACAATGTGGCGCGGATGATCGAGGCGATCCGGGGCTGATCGGCAACGGGTCCGCCCTTGGGCGACACGCGCGCGTGTTGCCCTTGCGCCCCTCCCCATTATGTTCCATGAAACCCGGGAATACCGGCCCCCCGGCGGGGCCTGCGTGCTTATACAGGATGGCGGCGGAAGATGGCGGAACAGATGGTCAAGCCCAGCGAAGAGGTCTCGGTGCGCGATGTGTTCGGGATCGATTCGGACATGGTGGTCAAGGGCTTTGCCGAACCCGGCGACCGCGTACCCGCGTTGGACACCACTTACAAGTTCGACCCCGACACCACGCTCGCCATCCTCGCCGGGTTCCAGTACAACCGCCGGGTGATGATCCAGGGCTATCACGGCACCGGGAAATCGACCCATATCGAACAGGTGGCCGCGCGGCTGAACTGGCCGACGGTGCGGGTGAACCTGGACAGCCATATCAGCCGGATCGACCTGATCGGCAAGGACGCGATCAAGTTGCGCGACGGCCGCCAGGTGACCGAGTTTCACGAAGGCATCCTGCCCTGGGCGCTGCGCAACCCCTGCGCCATTGTCTTTGACGAATACGATGCCGGCCGCCCGGATGTGATGTTCGTCATCCAGCGGGTGCTGGAACATGACGGCAAGCTGACGCTGCTGGACCAGAACGAGATCATCACCCCGCATCCGGCCTTCCGCCTGTTTGCCACCGCCAACACGGTGGGGCTGGGCGATACGACGGGCCTTTATCACGGGGTGCAGCAGATCAACCAGGCGCAGATGGACCGCTGGTCGCTGGTCGCCACGCTGAATTACCTGTCGCATGATGCGGAAACGGCGATCGTGCTGTCCAAGAACCCGGCCTACAACACCGCCAAGGGCCGGCAGGAGATCAGTCAGATGGTGACGGTGGCGGATCTGACCCGCACCGCCTTCATCAAGGGCCAGCTTTCCACGGTGATGTCACCCCGCACGGTGATCACCTGGGCCGAGAACGCGCGCATCTTCCGCGATATCGGCTATGCCTTCCGCCTGACCTTCCTGAACAAATGCGACGAGCTGGAGCGTCAGACGGTGGCCGAATTCTACCAGCGCTGCTTCGGCGCGGAACTGCCCGAGAGTGCGGCCAGCATGGCGCTGGCCTGAACGGACAGCCCGGGCACAATACGCGGCCCGGGCCAGCCGTTCCGGCCGGCGGGTGCGTCAGTTGATCGTGACTTCCACGCTCTCGGCCAGCGTGTTGGCGATGAAGCAGTAGCGATGCGCACGGTGCTGCATCTCGGCCAGCTTCTCGTCCGGCACCGCAAAGCCCGTGTCAAAGCGCACCACAGGGTGCAGGTCGATGCGCGTCACCGCCATCTGGCCGCGGGCGTTCTTGCCCAGATGCGCCACGGCGTGGTCGTGGTAGCTGGCGACCGGCCAGCCGGCCTTGGCGCAGAGCGCCAGGAAGGTCATCATGTGGCAGCTTGACAGCGCCGCGGCCAGCGCCTGTTCGGGGTTGGTGTGGCCCGTGGCGCCGCCCCAGTCCGGGGCGGCGTCGGCGGTGACTTCGTGCTGGTCGTCATACTGGACGGTATGCGCGTTGGAATAGGCGCCGGGCTTCAGCGCCGGCGTGTTGCGCTGCCAGTGCAGGTCGATGGCAAGATCGGACATGGCGCCTCCCCCCCCGGCGTTGCGATGCAATCAGGCGGCGGCCAGCCGCTTCTTCGGGTCGTAGAAGGGTTTTTCCACCACCGTGGCGCTGGCGGCGCCAGATTGCGTGATCACGTCCAGCCGCGTGCCCAGCGCCGAACAGTCATCCGACACCATGGCCAGCGCGATATTGCGCTGCAGCCGCGGGGAATGGACGGCCGAGGTCACCTTGCCGACCGCCAGCCCTTCGCGCGCGACGGTCCAGAAGCTGGTGTTCGGCCCGGGCAGCGGGTCGGTGTCGATGACCAGCCCCACCTGCCGGCGCCGCACGCCCTGCGCCTGGATACGCCGCAGCGCCGCCTTGCCGATGAAATCGGCCTCCATCTGCAGATCCACCAGCCGGTCAAGGCCCAGCTCATACGGGTTGGTGTGGATATCGGCATCGGCGTGATAGGACAGCATCGCCCCCTCGATGCGTCGGATGGTCGAGGTATGGCCGGGCTTCAGCCTCATCGGCACGCCGGTGGCCATGATCCATTCCCACAGCGCATTGCCGCGCGCGCCGTCGCGCAGGTAGATCTCATACCCCAGTTCCGACGACCAGCCGGTGCGCGAGACGATCAGCGGGATGCCGTCCAGCGAGACCTCGCGGAACCAGAAATAGCGCAGGTCCATGATGCTGTCGCCGAAGAGCGCGCGCATGATCTCGCCGGATTTCGGCCCCTGAAGCTGCAGGGGCGAGACATCGGGCTCGGTGATCGTCACATCCAGCCCCGAATGCACCGCCACCCCCTGGGCCCAGAGCAGGATGTCGCTGTCGGCGAGCGAGAGCCAGAAATGGTTCTCGCCCAGTCTCAGCAAGATCGGGTCATTCAGGATGCCGCCCTCGGCATTGGTGATCAGCACATACTTGCACTGGCCCACCTGCATCTTCGACAGGTTGCGCGGGGTCAGCATCTGGACAAAGCGCGCGGCATCCGGCCCGGTGATTTCCACCTGCCGCTCGACCGCCACGTCGCACAGGATGGCGTCATTGATCAGGTTCCAGTAATTCTGCACCGGATCGCCGAAATCACGCGGGATATACATGTGGTTATAGACCGAAAACCCCGTCGCGCCCCAGCGCACAGTGGCGTCGAAATAGGGGGATTTGCGGATCTGGGTGCCGAAGCCGAAATCATCCGACTGCATGGTCGTATCCTCCCTTTGGCTGGGCGGGGCGCCTGTGGCCCTGGCCCGGTGTTTCCTCGGGGAGATATCTATCAGTTAGCGCGGGTCGGTGTGTCCTGATTTCAGGGCCATTGCCGGACCGATCAGGCCCTTTTTCCGGGCCTTTGCAGCCCGGGCGTTCGCCTATCGTCTTGCGCCGGTCGGATCGGGGGCCGGGCCGGATGTCTGACCGGACGCCGGACGCAGGCTGCGCGCGGCCAGGCGGGCCAGATCAGGGTGGCCGTTCTTGACCAGCCTTGTGGCGAAATAGGTGAAATAGCGCTGGATGCCGATATCGGCGGCGAGCAGGTCATCCATCAGCGCCTGAAAGGCGATCAGCCCGGGACTGTGGACGGTCAGCACGTAATCGAAGCCGCCACCGGTGGCGACGCAGTGGGTAATGTCGTCGATGCCGTGGATATGGGCCTCGAACCGCTCGAAATCCGTCTTGCGATGCTGGGTGAGCGAGACCATGACCACAACGCGCGTGAAATCGGCGATCAGCTCCAGCGCGATATCGGCGCGGTAACCTCGGATGAAGCCCGCGGCTTTCAACCGTGTCAGCCGTTCCCAGCAG
>SKNG01000264.1 GCA_007120685.1 Paracoccaceae bacterium
GATTGAAGTTCAGCACGGTCGGCGGGGCCAAGGTAGAGGCAGATGTCAGGGCGTCTCATACCCCGAATATCGCACAGCAGAGCGCTCTTGGGAATCCTGCGTCAGGCGTGGAACACTAGGCGCCGTGGCCACGCGAATGGCGGGGCGCGCGCGGGCCCGCGGCGGCCGGGTGCGCGGCCACGTGCGGGGGCTGTCGCTCGCCGGGCTCATGGCCAATGCCGGCGCAGTCGCCGCCCTGGCCGTGCTGGCCTCGGTGCATATGGATGACCCAACGCAACATGCCCGCGACGCGCTGCACGGCGTTCTGGCGGGCCATGCGGGTCTGCACGCGCTGATCGGCGCGGGCTTTGCGGCTTTCGCCCTGGATCAGGCGCGGCGCGGCGAGATCACCGCCCACCATGCCGGCGCGCTGCCGACATGGCGGCTCTGGCAGGACTTCGCCGCCATCACCACGCCTATCTCGGCGCTTCTCGCGCTGGGGATCGGGGCATGAGGTGGCCCGCATGAGATGGCTCTTCCTCTCGCTCGCCGGGCCGGGCATCTGGGCGGCGGGCTTTGCCGGCGTCTACGCCCTGCACGGTGCCGGCTGCGCGCTGGGCTGGCCCGGAACCGCGCTGGCAGCCGGGCTCGACCTGCACCGCGCCGTGCTCTGGGCCGGCTGGCTGGCCACGCTGGCCGCGGGTGCCTTGCTGCTGACCCGCCTGCCCGTTGTCGCCGATGGAGGGCTGGTGCACCAACTGCCGCGTGCCGGCGCCTGGATCGGACTGACCGCCACGCTTCTTACCCTGCTGCCGGTTGCAGTGGCGACAAGCTGCTGATCACCGACATACGCGAAAAGGCCGCGCCGCGGTTGCGGCGAGGCCCGTTTCAGGCGTCAGACTGAGATCAGCCCTTGTAGTCGGGCAGCGACTCCATCTGCTCGCGCGTCATCTGGAGGTGAATGCGCACACTCTCGTCGTCCTCGTTCCAAAGGATCTCGGCACCCTCGATGGGCAGTGCGACGGTGTGCGAGCCCACGCCGAGAAAGCCGCCGATGTCGACAATCACCTCCGACACGCCGCCATCAGCGGCCAGCTTCGCATCGTTGACGCTGCCGATGTTGTCGCCCATCGCGTCGTAGACCTCCGCGCAAAGAACCCCAGAAAGCCGCCGACGTCGATCAGAACGACACGGATCTCGCCGTCCTGGCTGAGCACAATGTCATCGATCGAGCCGCCATTCTCCCAAGCGTCACGCTCGGCGAAGAAACGGGCCGAACTGGTCCAGCGGCCCGTAGCCGTGGTTTCCCTGCTTCCCTGGTCGGAGGACCCGCATGGCGAAGTATCGCACCACACCCGTCAACCCACCCGACAGTCTTCGGCAGGACGCGCCTGGACAAACCGGCATCAGTGCCCTGTTGCGGCACCTGACGGCGCCGCGGCGGCAGCGGGTGCCGCCTCGCCCGCTGCGGTTGACGTAAAGCGCACTTCCAGTTCCCAGACCGGCGTGCCTCCGCCGTCTCGCGCATCTTCTGACGGCAGGGCCCGCCCAGTTGCAGGGTGAAAGCTTCGATCAGCTCCGTGCCCAGCCCAGGTGACTCATCCGCTGCGATGTCGCCCTCTTTCCTGCTGCTTGCGTCAAGGGCCTGATCCCGCAACGGGTTGCACAAGCGCAGCACAACGACAGCTGCGGGGGTTGGGCCGCTCTGCTCGCCGGTGCTCTCGTCCGCGGCCACTACCAGTTCGACCGAGAGCCAGTTGTCATTTCCCCGGATGCCAGCCATGTGCTTGAGCGCATTGGTCACCGCCTCGTGCAAAAGGAACGACAGCGGCACCATCTGGTCGGCCTCCAGCACAATCGGCTCCAGCGCAAGCCGCAGCGCGGGTGCCCGGCCCGAGGCAGCACCGAGACCAACAATCCGCCCGAGGAGTTCCTCGATCACCTTGTCGGCCCTGACCGTGGCCAGCCGATCCTCTGAATAAAGCGCGCGGTGCGCTGACGCCAGCGCCAGGACGCGGTGATGAAAGCTTTGCAATACCTGCCGCGCGGCGGGATCGCCAAGCTGGCGCAGATGCAGGTTTATCACCGAGGCAATCAGCTGCAGGTTGTTCTTCACCCGGTGATGGATTTCCTTGAGGAGCACTGTCTTTTCGGTCAGCGCGCGCTCGCGCTCCTGTTCATCACGGGCAGCGTCCTGCGGGCGATCGATATCGAGATGAAGCCCTCCAGCCCGTGATCGTTGAACACCGGCCGCGTGACGATGATCACCGGCAGGCCGGTGGCCGCGCCTGCAGGGCTGACCCCCAGCGTGGTGGCCGGTGCAGCGCGAAGCCGCTGAAAGGCAGCGCTGTCGCCGAACGCAATCGCCTCCCCTTGGGACCGGCAGGTCACGCTGCCGTCAAGATCGATGAAACCGGCAACGCTGTAGATGTTCGATCGCGCGACATGGCTGCGCATCAGGTCACTGCATGCGCCCTCGTCCGCGCGTTGCGCCAGCGCCAGTTGTTCAAGGGTCCGTGCCGAAGTGAGCGCGCTCTCGATCAGCGCCCGCTCGCCCGCAACACTGTCCGCGGCCAGCGTGATGAGGTTCCGCTCGCCAGCGCGTTGCGCGGCACGTTGCGTCTCGGCCGCGCTGTGAATCGAGATCGCACCGAGCGGCAGAAGCGCCATCGACAACAGCACCACAAGCCGGGACGTCAGCCCGTTCGTCGCCCGTCGAACTGCCTCGAGGGTCCGCCGCTTCATCTGGCCGGCCTGCCCCGACTACAAGCCCTGCCGGTTCATGACCGTACGTGTTGCAACCTCGGTCAGGTCCATGCCTTCACCGCGTTCAAGGCCCAACAGCTCGGCCAGGGCGCGCCGCCCCCTTGCCGCACGGCTCTTGATCGTACCCTGAGCACAGCCGCAGGTTTCGGCGGCTTCCTCGACCGAAAAGCCCATCGCACCGACCAGCATCAGCGCCTCGCGCTGTTCCAGCGGCAACTGCGCAAAGGCGGCTGCCAGATCGTTCAGCGCCATGCGGCCGTCATGGTCGGGCTTGGAGGCAAGCTGCGACGCCGCGATGCCGTCCGGATCGGGCACTTCGCGCCGCCGTTTGCTGCGTAGCGAGTGCAGACTGTTGCGCAGGATCGTGAACATCCATCCGCGCAGGTTCGTGCCCGGCGTGTAGAGATGGAACTTGCTCCAGGCCTTCAGCAGCGTTTCCTGCACCAGATCATCGGCCAGGGTGCCGTCGCGGCACAGGCTCAGCGCAAAGGCCCGCAAGGCCGGCAGATGCTCGATGATCTCCTCGCGGGGGTCGGCAGGCGGGGACGAGGGCGCGGAGTCGACTGGTGCGGTATCGTCCTGCACCACGCCAGAAAGGCATGACATCTCGGTCATTTTCCGTTTGCCTCGCTGCGCAGGCGTTCGATCAGGGTCTTCAGCTGGTCCGGCAGTTCCTGCTGCAGTTGTTGCTCGTAGAGCATCCGAAGGTTCTCGTTGATCTGCTGCTCGACAGCTGGCGGCAGATGCCGAGCGCTGTTACTTTCGGTGTGTGCTCGCGTCATGGTCTTGTCACGTTCTTTATGCTTTCTGCCCATGGCATCCCTACCGAAATCTCGTGCAGCGTTGACGTCCAAGGCATGTGTTGTCAGGAACCGAACGCCGTGTGAAGCGTTCGGTTCCTTATGATCCCCGGGAAAGGATGAAGAAATGAGCGACCGGCAACCATCAGCGATGGGAGATGGCGTGACAGTGGCGGCGCCACGGCAGGTGTCGACGCCTGACGGGGGCAACATGGCCCTTCGCATCGCCGCAGAATTGCCGTTCCTGAGGCGCTACGCTCGCGCGCTTACCGGCAATCAGGACAGCGGTGATCGCTATGCCGCCGCCACGCTGGAGGCGCTGGTCAGCGACCGCTCGCTGCTCGCTGTGGCGGATGACCCGAAGATCGCGCTCTTTGCCGCCTTCCATGCCGTGTGGTCCACCACCGGCGCACCGGTGACCACCGAGGGCGCGGATAGCAGCCTCGAGGCGCAGGCCCAATCGCATCTTGCGCGGCTGACGGCGAACACCCGTGAGGCGCTGCTCCTGCGCACGATCGAAGAGTTCGGCTACGCCGAGATCGGGCAGATCATGCGGATCGGGCCGGAAGACGCCGAGGAACTGGTCGCCATCGCCTATCGCGAGATGGCCGAAGGTATCCGCGGCAAGGTCATGGTGATCGAAGACGAGCCGCTGATCGCGCTGGATATCCGCAACACTGTCTCCGACATGGGCCACGCGGTGACCGGCATCGCGCGGACCCGTGACCAGGCGGTGACGCTGGGGCGCGAGACACCACCGGACCTTATTCTGGCCGATATCCAGCTGGCCGATAATTCATCCGGCATCGACGCGGTGAACGACCTTCTGGCCGACATGCCCGATGTGCCGGTGATCTTCATCACCGCCTTTCCTGACCGGCTGCTGACCGGCGAGCGGCCGGAACCGGCTTTCCTGATCACCAAGCCCTTCGCTCCCGAACAGGTGCGCTCTGCGGTGTCTCAGGCGATGTTCTTTGCCTCGACTGCAACGCTGACCGGATAACTGGCCCGGCGCGAAGTCCGCAAGAGCACGGCAGATATCAAGAAAAGCTCCGTTCAAACACCGGGGCTTTCAGGGTATGAGCGTCCAGTCGAACCACGGCGAGCGATACGACTGAACTGGTTCGCCTTCCGCTCGGCAGCCAAGGTTGTCGTCCCTGGTCTCGCCCGCCGCACCATGCGGCTCGTCTCAAGCGACAGGCGGCGCAGGCTGCGGCTCGATAACCTGGGGCGTGCCCTCAGGCTCGGTCAGCGGCGTCACGGACGCGCCTTCGGCAGGCAAACCTTGCCCGGTTTCAGCCTGCAGCGCTTCCTGCATCGGTGGCGTTGCCCCCCAGCCAGCCGGCATCCGAACGGATGCACGACCCCGCTGATCTTACGGCGGCCCGTGGGTCGCGGAACCAAGGCCCAGCCCTTGCGTTGACCTGGCAATCGACCACCGAAACCAATGCAACCCACCATGAAAGGAGCGTCCCATGCTTGGCTGGGCCCTGACCTTCCTCATCGTCGCGCTGATCGCCGCTGCGCTTGGCTTCACCGGAATTGCCGGTGCCGCCTCTTCCATCGCGCAGATCCTCTTCGTGATCTTCCTGATCCTCTTTGTCGTCGCGATGGTGGCGCGGGCAGTGCGCGGTCAGCCGCCGGTCTGACCCATCTGCACCCGAGACGACAGCCCGGCGGCGTCCCACGGGGCTCGCCGGGCCTGCCGCCCCTTTCAAGAAAGCTGGACATGAACACAGAACAGAGCACTTCGCACAAGATGGCTGGCTCGCACTTCGATGATGCCGCCGATGCGCTTTCCGAACTCGACACCCGCCTCGTCGATACCATCAAGGGGTATGACAAGGTTGCGGAAAAGGCCGAGCCGTCGTTTCGCCCGGTTGCTGCCGAGTTTCGCGCGCTCCACATCCGTCAGCGCGCCAAGGTCGCAACCATGCTGGAAACCCTGGGCCATGATCCGGATGCGGATGGATCGATCTTCGGCACGGTCAACAAGGCCGTGGTCGAGGCAAGATCCTGGTTCGATGATATCGACAAGGGTGTGATGGAGGCCCTCGTGAACGGCGAGAAGCATGTGCTGGAGGCTTATGCCAATGCGATCGGGTCTGCCATCGATCCCGAGCATCGCGGCACTCTACTCACCGACCGTGACGCGCTTCTGTCTTTGCTTGACCGTCACGCATCCGGGCAAGGCTGATCCGGTCCAGCGTATACTGGCGAACCGGGCGGAAGCGCACGACCCGAATGCCGGCCGCTTTCATTTCGTCGATCAGCGAAAAATCCATTGGCTTGGGGCCGGCCCAGTCCAGCAGCACCCTGACCTCGACCCCTGCATTGGCCCAGGCGATCAGGGCCTGGGCGAATTCACGCGCGATGGCGCCGGGCCAATAGACATAGGTTTCTAACCCGGATAATTCATGAAGGTGTGGTGAGGGTAGTGTAAGCCTTTGAAGTCGGGTATTTTTCGGTTGTCGAAGCCAGAAAATCCAGTTTCCAAGGCACGTCCCCTCACCATGATGC
>SKNG01000484.1 GCA_007120685.1 Paracoccaceae bacterium
AGGCCGCGCCGAAGCCGGAGCAGCCATCGGCCCAGGAGCGGACGCAGCGGCCGGGGCAGCCCGGCCGGGTCAGCCGTGTCGCGGTTTCCGGCGGTGCGGCGGCAAAGCAGCCGCCGGCTCAGGGTGGGAATGCAGGCGGGAACGCGGGTGAACGCCGGGCCAAGGGGGGCGTGCTGGCTGCGGCCCGCGCCCGAGATCTGCCTCAGGCGACCGAGGACAACGGCCTGGCCGACGAAACAGCACCCGGCAGCGGCGCCGAGGCCGCGCCCGCCGCCCGGCAGGCCCGCCCCGGCACATCCGCGCCCGCCTCTGTTTCTGCGCCCGCTTCTGCGCCCGCTGCAGCGCCCGGGCCAGACGTCGCGGGAGAGGCGCATGGCGCCGATGTCGATGGCTCTGCCGCCAGCAACGCCGAAATCGAGGCGATCCGCGACGAAGGCCTGTCCGGCCGACAGTTGCGCATGGCGATGCGGGTGGCGCAGCGCCACGGGATCAAGGCGACCTCGGGGGTCGAGGCGTTGCGGCTGTTGCGCAAGCAGGGCATCGACCCGTTTGCCCGCTCGGCGCTGCTGGATGCCGTGCAAGGCAAGCCCGGCGCAGATGGCCAGAACGCCGCGAAGGCCGCGCCGCAGGATAAGGACGAGGGCAAGGGCGATGCCGCCACCGACGGCGCCGGCACCAGCCGCGCGCTGACCACCACCGGCGACGCCGCCCTGCCCCGCACGGTGCGCGAGGCGCCGCCCCCGGCGAAACCCGCGCCCGGTGCCGTTCCGGGCTCGTCGCGCCGGCAGGAGGAAATCGCCCGCATCCAGCGCGATATCGCCAACCGCCGCCGCCGCCGCCTGGCACTGCTGGTCACGCGGCTGGCGGTCTTCGTGCTGATCCCGACGCTGCTGGCGGGCTGGTATTTCTACCGCGTCGCCACGCCGCTTTACGCCACCCACACCGATTTCGTGATCCAGCAGGCCGATGCCGCCGCCGCCGGCGGCCCGCCGGGGCTGGGCGGGCTGTTTTCCGGCACCGGGCTTGCCACATCGCAGGATTCCGTGACGGTGCAGAGCTTCCTGCAATCGCGCGAGGCGATGCGGCGGCTGGATGCCGAGGAAGGCTTCAAGGCGCATTTCCAGGACGAGCGCATCGACCCGCTGCGCCGCCTGGCACCCGATGCCACGTCCGAGGCCGCCTATCGCCTCTATCGCCGTCAGGTTCAGATCAGCTATGACCCCACTGAGGGCGTGGTGCGCATGGAGGTCATCGCCGCCGACCCCGAGACCAGCGAGCGGTTCGCCCGCGCCCTGATCCGCTATGCCGAGGAACAGGTGGACAACCTGACCCAGCGTCTACGCGAGAACCAGATGCGCGATGCCGAGGCCAGCTTCGAACGCGCCGAAGAGCGGACGATGGAAGCGCAGATGCGGGTGCTGGAACTGCAGGAACGCTTCCAGGTGCTATCCAGCGAGGTCGAGGTGACGCTATTGACCCAGCAGATCACCACGCTGGAGGCGCAGTTGAACCAGGAACGCCTGTCGCTGGAGGATCTGCTGGCCAACCCGCGCCCCAATGCCGCGCGCGTGGCCCAGGCCGAACGGCGCGTGGCATCGCTGGAGGCGCAGGTGGCGGCGCTGCGCGCGTCGCTGACGCAGGGCGGGGTGGACGGCACCTCGCTGGCGCGGGTGCAGCGCGAACTGGTCATGGCCGAGGCCGATGTGCAGACCCGCCAGTTGCTGCTGGCGCAATCGCTGCAACAGCTTGAGGCGGCGCGGATCGAGGCCGCGCGGCAGGTGCGCTACCTGTCGATGGGCGTCAGCCCCGTGGCGCCGGACGAGGCCACCTATCCCCGCCGGTTCGAGAACACGGCGCTGGCCTTCCTGATCTTCGCCGGGATCTATTTGATGATCTCGATGACCGCCTCGATACTGCGCGAACAGGTTACCTCGTAATAACGGGCCACGGAACAACGGGCCACGGAACAACCGGCTTGCAGGGCCGTGCCGGCTATGCGCCGGCCAGTGCCTTGAAATGCGCGATGGTGCGCCGCGTGCCCTCGTCCAGATCGACCCGCGGCCAATCGCCCAGCAGCGCGCGCAGGGGGCTGTTGTCCAGCCCGCCCGGCGCCAGCCGCTGGTTGTCCGACGGCAGGATATCGGCCCCCGGCACCGCCCGCCGGATCGCCGCAATCACCTCGTCCGTGGTATTGGTTTCGGTGGTCAGGTCGCTGACCACCGGCGCCTCGGGCCGGGCATCGAGGCAGCGCAGGAAGATATCCGTCACCTCGTCGACATGCTGAAAGCACATCGCGCCGGTGAAGGGCATCTGATACCGCCGCCCCTCGGCCGCCGCGCGCATGGCATGGGTGACAAAGGCCGTCTCGCCCTGCTCGCGCCCCGGGCCGTAGACGACATTCGGCCGCAGCCCGATGCTGGTCAGCCCGTGATCCAGGAAATAGACCTTTGAGATCTCCTCGCAGGCGCGCTTGTAGACGCCATAGAGATTGGCCGGCGAATACAGCGGCGGGCGCGGGTGCGCGGCGATCGAACTGGTATAGACCACTGGCCCGATCCCGGCCGCGCGCGCGGCCTCCAGCACGTTGATATGGCCGATCATGTTGACCTCGGCGCCCAGGACCGGGCGCTCACGGCAGGCGGGGATCACCATCGCCGCCAGATGCACGATGGCGCCAACGCCGTGATCCTGCACCGCACGCGTCACCGCCTGCGGGTCGCGGATATCGCCCGCAACCGCCCTCACCCCCGGATCATCGCCCAGCCCTTCCGCCGGCGTCAGATCGAAGGAAACCACCCGCTGCCCGCGCCCGCGCAGCGCCGCAATCAGCGCGCGGCCCAGAAACCCGCTGCCGCCCGTCACCAGAACCGCATCCTTGTCCATGCCCTTGCTCCCTCCCATGCTGCGATATGTGAAACACGGTGTCGCATAGTGAAACAGGATTCAAGGGCCGTACCGGCCGCGCTGCAAGGCTGTGCCTATAGCCGCCCGCCCAGCAACCGGCCCAGACCGTGCCAGGCGGCCGAGCCGGCACGCAGACCCGCACCGCGCAGCCCGCGCCCGGGGTCCGGCACCGGGGGCGCCAGGGGCGGCAGGGCGTCGCTGTCCGATTGCTGCAGGAACCCCAGCGCCGCACGTGCCAGTGCCGCGCCCAGCACCGTACCCGGCGCGATGCCGCGCCCGTTGTAGCCGCTGATGCCAAAGGCCCCCGGTCCCGGTTGCCACAGCCGGGGCAGCGCATCGCCGGTGGTGCCGATCCGCCCGAACCAGGCGTGCCGGAACGGCAGCCCCGCCAGCGCCGGGAAAAGCCGCGCCATGCGCCGCGCCGCCCAGGCCCGGTGCAGCCCCGCGTCCAGCCCGCCCAGCGCGCCGACCGAGCCGATGATGAAGCGCCCCGCCGCATCCAGCCGGAAAGAGGTCAGCACCTTGGCGGTGTCCCAGCCGCCCTCGCCCCCCGGCAGCACCCGCGCGCGCAGATCGGGCGGCAGCGGGTCGGTGGCGAAGTTGAAATAGGGCAGCACCGACAGCGCCTGCGCCGGCGGGGCGGCGGGGCCAAGGGCATAGGCGTTGCCGGCCCAGATCAGCGCCGGGGCGGTAACGCTGCCGCCCGGGGTCCGCAGATGCCACAGCGCGCCGTCATGTCGCGCCGCCTGCACCGGGCTGGATCCATGCACCCGTGCCCCCGCCGCCTGCGCCGCGCGCGCCAGTCCGCGCGCATAGGCCAGCGGCTGGATGGTGCCGGCGCGCGGGTCGAAAAGCGCGCCGCGAAAGAAGGGCGAACCAGTGCGGGCGCGCGCGGCCTCGCTGTTGAGCAGTTCCACCGCCGCGCCGCGCGCCTGCCATTGCGCGGCCCTTGCCGCCAGTGCCGCCAGCCCGGCAGGGGTTGCGGCGCAATGCAGGGTGCCGGCGGGCGTCGCCTCGCAGTCGATGCCGTGGCGCGCGATCAGATCCCAGACGGTGGCCGGCGCATCGGCCAGCAGGCCGGCCAGCGGATGCGGCCCCGCGCCGGGGGCCAGCGGGGCCAGCCGGCGCTCCATCTCCCTTGGCATCAGCCACAGCCCGGCATTGACCAGCCCCACGTTGCGCCCCGAGCCGCCGGCGCCCACCGCCTGCGCCTCCAGCACCGCCACCCGCGCGCCGGCCTCGGCCGCCTTCAGCGCCGCCGCCAGCCCGGTATAGCCCGCCCCCACCACCGCCAGATCGATGGCCAGATCGCCGGCCAGCGGCGGGGTGTCCGGGGCTGGCGGGGCGGTTTCGGCCCAGAGGCCGGGATGGTCCATCGGGTGCAGGGCGGGGTTCCTCATGGCGCCACCCTTTGCCCCCGGGCCGCCCGCGTCAAGCCGGCTCAGAAAACCGCGTGATCGCCCCGGTCCACCGTGACCTCGCCGCGCAGCATCCGGGCATGGAAATCCTGCAGGGTTTCGGTGCCGGTCTCGGGCGTGGCCTCGGCATCGTAGCGCCCGCTCGCCGGGTCCAGCACCAGCATCGATTCGGTGGCATAATAGCGCCCGATCCGCGCGAACTCGGCCTTGTCGCGCAGCCGGGGCAGCAGCAGCCCGGCCGCGCCCAGCGCGCCGATGATCCCGCTCATCATTGCCACCGGCACGCGGCGGTAGCGCGGCGGCTGGCCGGTCATCCGGAACAGCCATTCGCCGATATCCAGCGGCGTGATCGCCGGCCCCGGCCCGCCGATCGGCAGGATCCGGTCAATCCGCGCCGGGTCGGTCAGGCAATCGGCGATATAGGCGCCAAGATCGGCATCCGAGATCGGCTTGCAGGCGGTCAGCCGCCCATCGCCGAACAGCAGATAGGGCCGGCCCGCGCGCACCCGTTCCACCTGGCCCGAGAGCGATTTGAAGAAGGCCGTGGGCCGCACGATCGAATAGCGCAGGCCGGATGCTGCCAGCGCCCGCTCGAAGGCCAGTTTCGCCTGCTGAAAGGCCAGCAGGGGCTTCTGCACGCAGATCGCCGACAGCAACACGAAATGCCCCACCCCCGCCGCCTGCGCCGCCGAAAGCGCCGCCATATGCGCGCCGTGGTCGATGGCCCGGGCATCCGCCGGCGCCCCGGTGCGCGAGGCGAGGCAGGAGACCACGGCGTCGAACCGCTCGCCGCGAAAGCCGTCGCGCAAGAGGCTCTCGCGGTCGGTCACATCGCCGAAGCGCAACGCGGCCTGCGCCGGCAGCCCGGCCGGCGGGGTGCCATCCACGCGGGGGCGCAGGAAGCAGACGAGATCATGGCCCCGCGCCACCAGTGCCGCCGCCGTCGCCCGGCCGATGGTGCCACTGGCGCCCAGCAGCAGCACCCGCTGGCCGGGTGCCGGGGGGCTGTCGGTCTCTGATGCCGGTGTCATCGCGCTTGCCGCCGTTCTTGCCGCCCCGAAACCCTAATCCCGCCACGCCACGCCGCCAAGCGTGCGGCGTCGAAAAACCCGCTTTGCCGGGCGGCAAACGGCGGCTAGGCTCTGCCCCGAAGACGGGCAGCCGGGGGGTGGCGGTGCGGGACGGCGGGGCGGCAAGGCGCGGCAGGGCGGGGACGGCATGATCCAGGTCATCGCGCTGATCGTGCTGGTGTTGCTGGGTTCGGGCCTGGCGATTGCCTATGTGATCGGCGGCGCGGCGGTTCTGGGCTTCGTCGCCACCGACCGGACGCGCTTCCTGGCGGTGCTGCCGCAGCAGATCTTCTCGCGCATCGATGTCTTTGCGCTGATGGCGATGCCGCTGTTCATCCTGGCGGGCGAGTTGATGAACCGCGGCGGCGTGACCCGGGTGCTGATCAACCTGGCGATGGCGCTGGTGGGGCGCATCCGGGGCGGGCTGGGGCATGTCAACATCATGACCAGCGTGTTCTTCGCCGGCATCTCGGGCTCGGCCGTGGCCGATTCGGCGGCGCTGTCGAACACGCTGGTCCCGGCGATGCGCGAGCGCGGCTATGCGCTGCCCTATGCCGGGGCGATCACCGCCGCCTCGTCCATCATCGGGCCGATCGTGCCGCCCTCGATCATCATGATCTTCTATGGCGCGATCATGGGCACCTCGGTCAC
>SKNG01000392.1 GCA_007120685.1 Paracoccaceae bacterium
CCGGCACGCGCAGCGCGCTGGCCTATCTGACCGACCCGCTGCGCGCCACCCTGCAGCGCGCCTGGCGCGAGCCCTGATCTGACCTGCGCCAGCCCCCGAGCAGCGCCACCCAAGGCATCGCAACCGACGCCTGCAAGCTGCGAGAGGCTTCTAACAGTCGGTCAGGCCCGATTGATCGCTTGGGCCGACGCGGGGCACGCGCCTTCGAAGGCGCGTTCAAACGGGCTTTCGAAAGCCCGTTTCCCGGCGGTGACAGCGGTCTTCATGCCGAAGCGATATCGAGGCGTCCAAGCCCGGCAGGAACGCCCTCCCATCCCCGAAGTCGGCAGGGTAATGAGGGTCTTGTGGCGAAACGCGAAAGCCCCGCGGCGGCGCCTGCCGGGGCTTCCCAAGCCCGGGTCGCTGTGCTTTCCTGACCATCGCCAGAAACGCGGGAGGTGCCAGATGGCCCATGATATCGACAGCCGGCTGCGTGCAATGGGGCTGACCCTGCCCGATGCCCCGGCCCCGGCGGCGAATTACGTGCCCTTCGTCATCAGCGGCGGGCTGCTGCATGTCTCGGGCCAGATCAGCCAGGGGCCGGACGGGCTGATCACCGGCCGGTTGGGCGAGACGATGAGCATCGAGCAGGGCGCCGCCGCCGCCCAGGCCTGCGCGCTGTCGCTGCTGGCGCAGGTGCGCGCCGCCTGCGGCGGCGACTGGGCACGGTTCTCGCGGGTGGTGAAGCTGACCGGCTTCGTCAACTCCGCGCCCGGCTTCACCGATCAGCCGAAGGTGGTCAACGGCGCCTCGGACCTGATGGTTGCCGCGCTGGGCGAGGCCGGGCGGCACGCGCGCTCGGCGGTGGGCGTGACCGCGCTGCCGCTGGGCGTGGCGGTGGAAATCGAAGGGCTGTTCGAACTGGCATGACGGCCGCCCCCGCCAGCCCGCCGCGCCCCGCCCTGCCACCCGCCCTTCTGGCCGCCCCGATCGCCCACCGGGCGCTGCATGACGCGGGCAGCGCGCGACCGGAGAACAGCGCCGCCGCCGTCCGCGCTGCCGTGGCCGCCGGCTACGGGATCGAGATCGACCTGCAGCTTTCGGCTGACGGGCAGGCGATGGTCTTCCATGACGACACGCTGGAGCGCCTGACCGGGGCCGATGGGCCGGTCGCCGCACGTCCCGCCGCTGCGCTGCAGGCGCTGCCGCTGAAGCGCGGCGGGGGCGAAGGGATGCCGACCCTGCCGCAGGTGCTGGATCTGGTGGCGGGCCGGGTGGCGCTGCTGATCGAGATGAAGGACCAGGGTGCCCGCGCGGGGCTGGAGGAAGCGACAGCCGCCGCGCTGCGGGGCTATGCCGGGCCGGTGGCGGTGATGTCCTTCAACCCGGGCATGGTGGCGGCGATGGCCCGGCTGGCGCCGAAGGTGCCGCGCGGCCTGACCACCTGCGCCTTTGGGCCGGACGACTTTCCCAACCCCGACTGCGGCCCCGCGCGCGAGGCGCTGCGCCAC
This sequence comes from Paracoccaceae bacterium, assembly GCA_007120685.1. Lineage (GTDB taxonomy): Bacteria > Pseudomonadota > Alphaproteobacteria > Rhodobacterales > Rhodobacteraceae > Pararhodobacter. The sequence goes on from SKNG01000392.1 coordinate 1,491, forward strand.
CGGCTGGCGGCAATTGCCGATTTCGACGCCACGGGCGCGGCCTTCATCTCGCATGACCGGCGTGACCTTGACCGGCCGCGCGTGGCCGAACTGAAGGCGCAGGGCGTGCCGGTGCTGTGCTGGACCGTGCGCAGCCCCGATCAGGAGCGCGACGCAAGGCGGGTTGCGCAGAATATCACCTTTGAAGGCTACCTGCCCCCGCTGCCTGCGAATGCCATCGGCTAAATCCTTCCCGCGATCTTTGGTCCCGGCCCTTGACAGCGCGGCCTGTCGAACAAGGTTGTGTCACGACGGGGGAACAGTCATGGAAATCGCGGTCATCGATTCCATCGGTAAGGTGTCGGCTTCGGCCTGGGACGCGCTGATTCTGGCAACTTCGCCGGACAAAGGTGTAAACGGCGTCAAACAGTCGCAGTATTGCGCACACCCCTTCGTCACCCACCGCTTCTTGCAGGCGCTAGAGGATTCCGGCTCGGTCGGCCACGGCACGGGCTGGATGCCGCGCCATCTGGTGCTGCGCGAAGAGGGGCAACTGGCAGCCGCCATGCCGCTCTATCTGAAGGAACACAGCCAGGGCGAATACATCTTCGACCACGCTTTCGCCGATGCCTGGCGCCGCGCCGGCGGGCGCTATTACCCCAAGCTGCAGGTCGCCGTGCCCTTCACCCCTGCCACCGGCCCGCGCCTGCTGGGCGCCGCCCGCCACCATACCGCGATGCTGGAGGCGCTTTGCCGGCTGACCGCGCAGAACCGGCTGTCCTCGGCCCATCTGACCTTCTGCACCGAGGCCGAAGCGCAGACCGGCCGCGAGGCCGGTTTCCTGCACCGTGTCACCCAGCAGTTTCACTGGCAGGACCGGGGATTTGGCGATTTCGAGGGCTTTCTCGCCTCGCTTTCCTCGCGCAAGCGCAAGGCGATCCGCAAGGAACGCGCCACCGCCCAGGGCTTCGGCGGCACCATCCGCGCCCTGACCGGCGATCAGATAGAACCCCACCACTGGGAAAGTTTCTGGACCTTCTACCAGGACACCGGCGCACGCAAATGGGGCAGGCCCTATTTGACCCGCGCCTTTTTCGACGCCTGTCAGGCGCATATGCGTGACGATATCCTGCTGGTCCTGGCCGAACGTGGCGGCCGTCCTGTGGCCGGCGCGCTGAATTTCATCGGCGCCGACACGCTATACGGCCGCTACTGGGGCTGTATCGAGGATCACCCCTGTCTGCATTTCGAACTGTGCTATTATCAGGCCATCGACTGGGCGCTGGCGCATGGGTTGACGCGTGTCGAGGCCGGGGCGCAGGGCGAGCACAAGCTGGCGCGAGGTTATGTGCCACAGGAGGTGCATTCGCTGCACTGGTTCTCGGACGAGCGGTTTGCGCAGGCGGTGGCCGACTACCTGAGCGCCGAAGGGGTGGCGATGCGCGACGAGATGCAGTTCCTGCAGGGGTTCACCCCGTTCCGGAAGGGACCGGCGGCAGAAGAGAGGGAGAGAAACGATGCCGGCTGAAAAACTGGGCGCCGAGGCGCGCACCCACGCGCTGGTCACGCTGCTGGCACACGGCTGGCAGCATGACGAGGCGCGCGACGCGATCTCGAAACGCTACAAGTTCGCCGATTTTACCGAAGCCTTCGGCTTCATGACCCGCGTGGCGCTGGTGGCCGAGAAGATGGACCATCACCCGGAATGGGCGAATGTCTACAACCGGGTCGATGTCACGCTGACCACGCATGATGCCGGCGGCCTGACCGACCTGGACGTCACGCTGGCCGAGAGGATGGACGCGATGGCGGGTTGACTGTCCCTGCCGCGCGTCCACGGTCATGGGGCAGGCGGTAACGGTGGCAGCGACCCCGAAAGGCCGGTGCCACCGCCACGCCACCAGGAAGACGCTCAGGCCGCGCTGCTCTTGCCTTCGAGCGACGCCAGCATGGTCTCGCCGCTGGAGACATCGACGCCGCGTTCGGTTTCCAGGTTGAACACCGTGACGACTCCGTCCTCGGCCAGCATCGCATAACGCTGCGACCGGCCGATCAGCCCGATGGCGGGGACATCCAGGGTCAGGTCCAGCGCCTTTGCGAAGGCGCCCTGGGGATCGGACAGCATGGTGATGCCGGCCTTGTCGGCGCCGGTGGCGTCGCTCCAGGCCTTCATCACGAACGGGTCGTTGACCGCGACGCAGATGATTTCGTCCACGCCCCTGGCCCGGATCGCATCGGCGTTGTTGATGAAGCCGGGCACATGCAGCTTGTGGCAGCCGGCGGTAAAGGCGCCGGGCACGGCAAAGATGACCACCGTGCGCCCCTGCGTCAGCGCTGTCACGCTGAACTGCTCGGGCCCGTCATCGCCCATCCTTACCAGCGTGGCCTCGGGCAGCTTGTCGCCCACCGCGATTGTCATCTGCGTCTCTCCCTCTTTTTGAAGTTGCTGCTTGAATATAAGCTGCGCCCGGTCGCGTGCCAGTGCTAAACGTGCGGCGTGGAGCCGGCCAGGAAAGGAAGCGCAATGAGCGGGATAGTGGTGATCGGGGCCGGGCAGGCCGGGGCCTCGCTGGTGGCGAAGCTGCGCGCGCTGGGGCATGACGGGCAGGTCACGCTGATCGGCGACGAACCCGTGCCGCCCTATCAGCGCCCACCGCTGTCGAAAGGCTATCTGAAGGGCGAGATGGCGCTGGAGCGGCTGTTCCTGCGGCCTGAGAGTTTCTATGCCGATCAGGGCATCACCCTGCGGCTGGGCAGCCCTGTCACCGGCATCGATCTGGCCGCGCGGCAGGTGCATCTGGGTGACGAGATGCTGGGCTATGACCAATTGGCGCTGACCACCGGGGCCGAGCCGCGCCTGTTGCCGGCGGGCGTCGGGGGGGCGCTGGGCGGGGTCTATCCGGTGCGGCGGCTGGCCGATATCGACGCGATGGCGCCCGAGTTTGCCTCCGGGCGCCGGGTGCTGATTGTCGGCGGCGGCTATATCGGGCTGGAGGCCGCCGCGGTGGCGCGCCAGAAGGGGCTGGACGTGACGCTGATCGAGGCCGCGCCGCGCATCCTGCGGCGCGTGGCGGCGCCCGAGACCTCGGATTACATGCGCGCCCTGCATCAGGCGCAGGGGGTGGAGATCCTGGAAGACACCGCGCTGGCCCGGCTGACCGGCACCGGCCGCGTGGATGGGGCCGAACTGGCCGACGGTCGGCGGCTGGAGGCCGATTTCGTGATAGTGGGCATCGGGATTTCGCCCGGCACCGCGCTGGCCGAAGGCGCATGGCTGGCGCTGGATAACGGCATCGCGGTGGATGAGATGGGGCGGACCAGCGATCCGCATGTCTGGTCGGCGGGCGATTGCGCGTCCTTCCCCTATCGTGGCGCGCGGATCCGGCTGGAAAGCGTGCAGAACGCCATCGATCAGGCCGAGGCGGTGGCGGCGAACATGCTGGGCGCGGATCAGGCTTACGCGCCGCAGCCCTGGTTCTGGTCCGATCAGTATGATCTGAAGCTGCAGATTGCCGGGCTAAATAGCGGCTATGACCGGGTGGTGGTGCGGCAGGCCGGCGCGGCGCAAAGCCATTGGTATTATGAAGGTGACGCGTTTCTGGCCGTCGATGCGATGAACGATCCGCGCGCCTTCATGCTGGGCAAGCGCCTGCTGGCCGCCGGGCGCAGCCCGGATCCGGCTGTGCTGGCCGATCCCGGCGCCGATCTGAAGGCGCTGATGCGCTAGATCGGATGCGAATCGTCGGGGGCACGCATCGCGGGTTGAAACTGGCCGATCCCGGCGCCGGCGACCCGGCCGCGCATCTGCGCCCCACCCCGGACCGGGTGCGCGAGGCGCTGTTCAACGCACTGACCCAGGGCCGCTGGGGCAATCTGTTGGCGGGTGCGCGGGTGCTGGACCTGTTTGCCGGCACCGGCGCGCTGGGGCTGGAGGCACTGTCGCGCGGCGCCGCGCAGGTGGTGTTTGTCGAGGAAGGCGCGGCGGGGCGGGCACTGATCCGCGCCAATATAGAGAAGATGCGCGCGGGCGGGGTAACGCGGCTCTTCCGCCGCGATGCCACGCGGCTGGGCGAGAACCGGGGGCCGGGCTTCGATCTGCTGTTCATGGACCCGCCTTACGGTCAGGGTCTGGGGGCGCGGGCGCTGGGCTCGGCGCAGGCGGACGGCTGGCTGGCGCCCGGCGCGGTAGTGGTCTGGGAGGAAAGCGCCGCGCAGGAACCGCCAGAGGGCTTCACGCTGCTCGATCACCGCCAATACGGGCAGACCTGGCTGTCCATCCTGCGCGCGGGCGACCAGCCGCGCGGCAACGGCCCTTGAAGGGCCGTTGAACGCGTGTTCGAACACGCGTTTTCGCGCAGCGGTCCGGCGCCTGGTCCTTGCCGCCGCCGCGTCAGGACCGCACGAAGCGAAACGCGGCCGACGCCCCCCAGCCCGCCACCAGCGCGATGATCAGCGCCAGCAGCCCATAGACCAGCGGCCGGTCATAGGCGAGCTGGTGCAGCCAGCGTTCCAGCCCTTCCTTGCGCACGAAGATCGCGGTGCGGTACTGGTGCAC
>SKNG01000474.1 GCA_007120685.1 Paracoccaceae bacterium
CAGATCGCCGCCGTCAGGAAGGACCTTAACGCCGAATACACCGCCGCCGACACCACGCCGTCAGCCTCTCAGCAGGCTCGCCCCGCCAGCGAAATTTCCAGCAGTTTCCGGACTTGACCGCGCGGGGTGGGGCTGCGGCCCTATGCGCCGGTGCATCTGCGGGTGCGGGACGAAGCGGGCGCGCTGGTGCTCCGCTGGATCCGGCGCACGCGGATCGGTGGCGATGGTTGGGAGGCGCCTGAGGTGCCGCTGGGTGAGGAGGCCGAGGCCTATGTGGTGCGGGTGCTGGCGGGGGCTTCGGTCCTGCGCGAGGAGAATGTGAGCGCGCCCGAGTGGGTCTATACCCTGACGATGCAGGCGGCGGATGGCGTGGCGGGGGGCTTCACGCTGGCGGTGGCGCAGGTCTCGGCGCTATGGGGGCCGGGGCCGTTTGCGATGCTGTCGGTAGGGTAAGCGGGCCATGGCGCCGGTGGGGCTGGGCGATCTGGCGGCGGCGGCGCGGGCGCTGATGGCGGTGCCCGCGCATCGGCGCGCGGGGCTGATGCGGGCGATGATCGGCGAGGCGGATCTGGCCTATCGTTACTGGCAGGGCTGCGGGCGGCTGCATCCGGGCTTCGGTAACGGCACGCTGATGAGCGCCGCGCTGGCACATCCGCAGCGCCGGGATGGCGGCGCGGGGGATGAATTGTATCTGGCCTGTCTGGCCGAGGCGCTGGAGGCGGTAATCGCCTGGCGGGCGGGGCGGTCGGATTGAGCCACCCGGTCGCGGCGTGCGATGGCCGGGGCGTGGCGCGGGTGGCGCGCGTGGCGCGGGGCAGGGGGGCTTTGCCCCCCTCGGCGCGTGCCGCGCCTCACCCCCCAGGATATTTGAAGAGCAAAGAGGGGGCGGGGTCTTCTTGGGGCGGCTGGGTTGCCGGTGCGGCGCGGGACCGGGCGGCGGGTGGTGAGCAGGATGGCATTGCCCGCCCGGGCCGGTGAGGGTGCGGGCGGGCAGGGGGTCAGGCGGCGCGCTGGCCCGTGGGGGCGGGCTGGGGTGCCGGGGTGCCGCTGGGCTGAGCGGTCTTGCCCTTCAGGCGGGATTTCACCTTTTCGACGATCCGTGCGTATTTCCCCGGCTTCACCGGCAGTTGCCATTCCATGAAGCGCTGCATGGCCGGGATCGGCTCGCGCAGATCTTCCAGCAATTCGTCGACCTGATGCATCGAGAAGGGGATGATGTTGGTGCCCCGCGCGTGCTTGCCCTCGGAGCGTTCCTCCATCCAGCGCAGGCGGCGGTCGGTGGCGGCCAATTGTTCTTCGTCCGAAGGCAGGCGCAGGTCGCCCGCCATATGCGCCGCGACCCAGAGCGCGCCGATTTCCGCCGAAAGCGGCGAGAAGAAGGACGAGTTGTAGCCGTTGAACAGGAGGTTCTTCACCCCGATCGGCCGGATGCAGCGGTAGAGCCGGAAATTGCCGCGCTCGTCCAGGATGCGGGCCTGCATCTGGGCCGTGAAGAAGGGCATTTCCTGATGCCAGCCGGTGCCGCAGATGACGATGTCGGCGGGGATGGTCTGGCCGTTCGACAGCACCGCGCGGCGCTGGCCGTCCGCTACCTCCAGCCGGTCGATGCGGGCGTCGCGGGCGACATGGATGCGCCCGTCCTCGACCATGTCGAAGAAGCCGTCGGTGACCAGGCTGACGGTGGAGCGGGCGATGCGCTCGAAGCTGCCCTTCGGCTCCACGCCCCGTTTCTTCAGCTTCAACTGGCGCGCGATGACGCCCTGAACCGAGCCGATCATCGAGTTGCGCACCGGCCGGCCGAGCCCGTGGAGGAACTTCTCGGTGCCCTTCAATTCGATATAGGGAAACAGCGCCTCGCCCATGCGGGTCAGGAAAAGATACTTGTAGTTCAGCCGGTTGGCGAGCTTCTTGGGCATCTTCCAGATCAGTTCGCGCGCCACCACGGTCAGTTGCGCGGTGACCGGGGCCAGGGCGGCGGCGACATCGCAGGAGGATTTGCCGTAGCCCACCACCAGCACATGCTTGTCGCGCGCGTCATCCAGATTCAGGAATTCCGAGGAATGGCAGATCGTGCCGCTGGCGTCGCGGAAACCCTGCGCGCCCTCGAAGTCCGGCACGGCGGGGGCCGAGAAGATGCCGTTGCAGACGACAAGCTGCTCGTAGCTCTCGGTGGTCTCGCCATCCGGCCCCTTTGCGGTGATCTGCCAGCCGCCGCTGTCGTCCTGCGTGGCCGAGGTGACCTCGGTATTCAGGCGGATCATGGGCAGGATGGCGAATTTTTCCGCATAGCTGTGCAGATATTCCTGCACCTGCTGGCCCGAGGGCCATTCCGGATAGCTGGCGGGCATCGGAAAGTCTGACAGGTGATAGGTGTCCTTGCCGTTCTGGGTGCTGACGCCGGGGTAAAGGCGGGTGGTGCTCCACACCCCGCCCACGTCCGGGGCTTTCTCGTAGACCGTCACGTCATGGCCCAGATCGCGCAGCGTGCGGGCGGTGGAAAGGCCGGCGAAACCGGCGCCGATGATGGCAGTTTTCATTTCTAACTCCCTGATACTTTTGTTATTCCATCAGCAGCGGGATGGCGGGCGTGGCGCGTTCCGGGCCCATCGCCGTATAGCCGCCATCGACGCGGATATCGGTGCCGGTGATGAAACCGGCCTCGTCCGAGCACAGGAACATCACCGCCGAGGCCACCTCCTCGGGGTCGGCCACGCGGCCCATCAGGTGAAAGGGGGCGGCCACGCCATCGGTCTTGGCGCGGTCGCCGCCGGTCAGTTCGTCCATGATGTTGGACCAGGTCCAGCCCGGGCTGACGGCGTTGACGCGGATGCCCTCGCCCGCCAGGTCCATTGCCTGGTTGCGGGTCAGTTGCAGGATCGCCGCCTTGGAGACCGGGTAAAGCCAGCGCCCGGTCTGCGCCACGCGGGCAGAGATGGAGCCGAAATTGACGATGGCGCCGCGGTTCTTTGCCAGTTCGGCGCGGGCGGCCTGCATCAGCACGACAGAGCCCACGATGTTCACATCCAGGCTTTCCAGCCATTCGGCGCGGGTCGATTCGGCGCCATTGTCCAGATAGGAACAGGCGACATTGACCAGAAAGTCGATGCGCCCGAAGCGGTCTTTCGTGGCGGAAACCAGCGCGGCGATCTGGTCATCCTCGCGCAGGTTGCATTCCTGAAAGGCCACGCCCTCGGCCTCCATCGCCTTTCCGGCTTCGGCGTTGATGTCGGCCACCATGACCTGCACCCCGTGGGCGCGAAAGGCCGCGACCACCGCCTGACCGATCTTCGTCGCGCCGCCGGGCACGATGGCCACCTTGCCGTCCAGTCCGCGCATGCCGTCTCTCCCCTTTTTGCTTCGAGCTTGAAAGAAACATGACAGCTGTGGCGATTCGCGCTATCCTGATTGCGTGGCGAATATCCGGTTTGCGCAGATGCCCCCGATTTCGGCCCCCATTTCCCGGCCTGACCGCCCGCTGCCGCTGGCGGATTACCGGCTGTTTCGCTCGCGCGATCTGGACGAGGCGCGGGAGCGGGTGGCGGCGGTGTTCTGCCCGCACCGGCTGGACCGGCTGGCGGCGCGGGCGCGGTTTGACACCGTGCAGCACCATCTGCCGGGGCAGGGGCTGTCGCTGAACTACATCGACTATGGCGCGCGGATGCTGATCGAGCCGGGCGAGCTGGGCGGGTTCTACCTGATGCAGATCCCGCTGCGGGGCGGGGCGCGGATTCAGCATGGCGGGGCCGATTATGACAGCACGCCCGAGCGGGCCGCGATGCTGAACCCGCATCGCCATACGCGGATGACCTGGGCTGAGGGCACGGGGCAGGTGCTGGTGCAGGTGAACCGCGCGGTGTTGCAGGCGCAGGCGCAGGCGCGGCTGGGGGTGCCGGTGGGGCGTGTGATGACCTTTCAGCGCGGGATCGACCTGGACCAGGGAGCGGGCGCGGCGCTGCGGCGTTTCGTTCTGTGGCTGGTGGCCGAGGCCGATGCGGGGCGCGCGCCCATCGGGGTCGGATTGATGGGGCGGGCGATGGAAGAGGCGCTGATCGCCGCGCTGCTGGAGGCGGGCGCGCCGGGAGCGGCCGAGAGTGCGTCCGAGGCCGCCCCCGCCCCGCCGCGTCATCTGCGCCGGGCCGAGGATTATATCGCCGCGCATCTGGACCAGCCGCTGACGCTGGCCGAGGTGGCGCGCGCCGCCGGCACCAGCCCGCGCGCGCTGCAGGCGGCGTTCCGGGCGCATCGCGGCACCACGCCGCTGGGCTTCTGGCGTGATTTGCGGCTGGAGGCAGCGCGGGCCGATTTGCAGGCCGGGGCGCCGGGCACAACGGTAACTGATGTGGCGCTGGCCTGGGGGTTTCAGCATTTCGGCCGTTTTGCCGAAGCCTACCGCCGCCGATTTGGCGAGCGGCCCAGCGAGACCTTGCGCTGCGGCGGATAGGGCGCGCGGCGTCTGGCCGGCGGAGGGCTGCCGCTGCCGGAGCACGATGACGCGCGTTCGAACGCGCGTGACGGGCCTTCGAAGGCCCGTTTTCGGCACTGTCCCAGCCGTGCGCCCTCGGCCCGGCTCCCTAAGCCCTCACCCTTACCCGCCCGTGGCGCATTGCCGGGGGCTGACCTTCGGTGTACCGAGGCGCCGAGAGCGTTCCTTAAACCCTTGCCTGTGCAGGACGACCCCGCCATGACCGCGCCCCCGGGCACCCCGTTGCATCGCCGCATCCACGCCTATTACGCCCATTCCGCGCGCCGCTATGGCAGCTATCTGGACGGGGCCAAGCATTTCGGCTTTCACCCCGAGGGGCGGCGGATAAACGAGGCGCAGGCGCGCGCCCTGCTGCATGACCAGGTGATCGCGCGCGGCCGGATCGGCGCCGGGGACCGGGTGCTGGATGCCGGCTGCGGCACGGGCTACGTGGCCTGCGACATCGCTGCAAAGACCGGCGCGCATATCGACGGGATCGACATCGTGGATTTCGAGATCGAGAAGGCGCGCGCCCGGGCAAGCCGGCAGGGGGTGGCCGATCTGACCGCGTTCCAGGTCATGGATTACAGCGCCACGCGGTTTCCCGATGCCCGGTTCGATGTGGTCTACACCACCGAGACCCTGTCGCATGCTTCTGACCTAGACCGCAGCCTGCGCGAATTCCACCGCGTGCTGCGCCCGGGCGGGCGGCTGGTGCTGTGCGAGTATTCGGTGGCCGAGGAAGCGGCCTTCACGCCCCGCGAATGGGATCTGTTCAACCGGATTGCCGAGGGCTCGGCCATGGTGGGGCTGCGCCGTATCCGCCATGACCTGTTCACCGGGCGGCTGGCGGCAGCTGGGTTTGCGCAGGCGGCGGAAGAGGATATCACCGCCAACATGCTGCCCTCGCTGCAATGGCTGCGGCGGCTGGCCTTGCTGCCCTATTACCTGGTCACCTGGCCGCTGGGGCGGCAGTTTCACAACCCCAACCGGTCGGCCGCCGTGGTTTATTGCGCGATGACCGAAAAGGGGCTGATCCGATACAATATCTATACGGCGGTGAAACCCGGTTGATTAGCTTGGGGCCAATGGTCTTGTCGCCGCACTTGTTTCCAGGTTGATCGCTTCGGCTGCTGCCGGGACACGCGCCTTCGAAGGCGCGTGAATACGGGCTTTCGAAAGCCCGTTTTCCGGCCATTCCGAATGCCTCGGCAGGCAGCGGTGTCAGTCTTCAGTGCTGGCAGCGTCCCGGTTCACAGCCTCCATAAGCCCCAGCATCGCCCCCTCATCGACCTGATCGAAGCGCCGGTAATGCGCGCCGACCGCCCGGAAGGGGTGCGGCTGGCGCGGGCAGATCACGGCATCGGCCGGTGCCGCCAGATCGGCCACGGTATCAGGCGACCCCACCGGCACCGCCACAGCTACCGCCGCCGCGCCCGCCTGCCGCGCCCAGGCGATGGCCGCGCGCATGGTGGCGCCGGTGGCGAGGCCATCGTCGATCAGCACCGCCAGCCGGTCGGTCAGGGCCGGCGGCTCGGCCAGCGCCCCCCAGGCG
>SKNG01000167.1 GCA_007120685.1 Paracoccaceae bacterium
GCCGGCCGGCGTCAGCGCCTGCCCGCCCGGCCTGCGCGCCATCAGCGGCTGGCCCAGCCGGTCCTGCAGCGCGCGCAGGTGCCGGCCCAGCGTCGGCTGGCTGATCCCGCTTTCCCGCGCCGCCGCCGACAGCGAACCCGCCCGCGCCACGCGCAGGAAGCTTTGCAGAAGCGACCAGTCTATCTCACGCACATCCATTCATAAATGGATAGCCAGCCTGCGATTTCTTGCAATCCCCATTCACCTGCACGCGTGGCAAAACAGGCCATCAGCAATGGAGGGTTCCATGACAAGAACGGTTCTGATTCTCGGCGCCTCGGGCGGCTTTGGCAGCGCAGCGGCGGCGGCTTTCGGCGCGGTGGGCTGGCAGGTCAGGCGCTACCGGCGCGGCGGCGACATGGCGGCGGCGGCAGGCGGCGCGGCGCTTATCGTCAACGCGATGAACCCGCCGGACTATCACGACTGGGCGCGCCAGATCCCGGCGATCACCGAGGCGGTGATGGTAGCGGCGCGGGAAAGCGGGGCGCGCGTGCTGATCCCGGGCAATGTCTATGTCTTTGGCGATCAGCCCGGCCCCTGGTCCGAGGCGACGCCGCACCGCCCCGTCAGCCGCAAGGGCCGGATCCGCGCCGAGATGGAGGCGCGCTGGCGCGAGTCCGGCCTGCCGGTGACGATCCTGCGGGCGGGCGATTTCATCGACGGCGCAAGGACGGGGCTGGTCCTCGACCGGGTGGTGCTGAAACATCTGGCGAAAGGGCGGATCACCGCCCTGGGCGACGCGTCAGCCGTGCGCGCCCATGCCTATCTGCCCGACCTCGCCCGCGCGGCGGTGGCGCTGGCCGAGCAACAGGACCTGCCCGTTTTCGCCGACATCCCCTTCGCCGGCCATGGCTTCAGCCTGAACGACCTGGCCGGCGAGATCGCACGGCAGACCGGGCGCGCACCGGCGATCCGCGCCTTCCCCTGGTGGGCGCTGCGGCTGGCCGCGCCGGTGTGGGAGCTGGCCCGCGAACTGGGCGAGATGCGCTATCTCTACAACCATCCGCACCGGCTGGACGACGCCCGCTTCAAGGCGCTGATCCCCGGCTTCCGCGCCACCCCGTTTTCCGAGGTTGTCGCCGGTTATCTGCCGCCATCAGCGGCGCGCGCGACCTGAAAGATCGGGCCAGGAGCCCGCACGCCATGCACGCATCCCCGTCGCGCGTCAGTAAATGCCGCCCGGTGGGACGGGACGCATGATCCCCTTGTGCGAGGCGCCCTGGCGCCTATGTCGCCCGCATGGATTGGTTCGTCCCCGTGAACGTCTATTGCGAACGCACCGTGCCGGAATACTGGGCCGAGCCGGTGAATGCCGTGACGAACGCGGCATTTCTGCTGGCGGCGGCGGTGATGGGCTGGCGGTTGCGCGGGGCGCGGCTGCCGCTGGGCTGGGCGCTGGTCTGGGTGCTAGCGGTAATCGGGGTGGGAAGCTTTCTGTTCCACACCCATGCCAACCGCCTGACCGGGCTCCTGGATGTGCTGCCGATCCTGACCTTCATCCTGATCTACCTCTTTGCCGCAACGCGCGATTTCCTTGGCGCCCAGCCCTGGGTGGCCGTGCTGGCGGTGCTGGCCTTCCTGCCCTATGTCGCATTGACCGTGCCGCTGTTCCGGCTGGTGCCGGTGCTGGGCGCCTCGGCGGTCTATCTGCCGGTGCCCGCGCTGATCCTGGCCTATGCCGCGCTGCTGGCGCGCCGCGCGCCGGCCGCGGCATGGGGGCTGGCGCTGGGGGCGGGCATCCTGCTGGTGTCGCTCTTCTTCCGGTCGATCGACATGGCCGTCTGCGATGTCTTCCCGCTGGGCACGCATTTCATGTGGCATCTGCTGAACGCTTTGATGCTGGGCTGGATGATCGAGGTCTATCGCCGCCACCACATCGGCGCCGATGTCACGAGCACTTGAGCCGGGGTTGTGGCTGCGGGCGGGCCGTATCCATGTTATGCTCGTGAAAGTTGCAGGAGGAGGTAACTGACATGAGCAAGCACATTCTGGACCGCCCGCGCGAGGCCGCTGCCAGCCGTGCCGCGCAATATCTGGACATCGAACGCAAGACCGGCCCGCACCGCAGCACCGAAGCCCTGCAGAAGCGGGCACGGGCAGAGAAGCCGATGGCGGAGGCGCTGAAGGCGTATCGGGTCGAACGCAGCGAGGACTGAGGGCGGATTACGCCCTCCGCAGAATCGCCTCGGCGCATTTTTCGGCGATCATCAGCGTCGGCGCATTGGTGTTGCCGCTGGTGATCGTCGGCATGACCGAGGCATCGGCGACGCGCAGCCCCTGAACGCCGTTTACTTTCAGGTCACCGCCGACAACGGCGCGCGGATCCGTGCCCATGCGGCAGGTGCCCACCGGGTGGAATATGGTGGTGCCGATCTGCCCGGCGGCCATTGCCAGATCATCGTCGCTCTGGGCCTGCGCGCCGGGGCGTTCCTCAGCGGGTCGGTAGCGGACCAGGGGTTCGGCTGCCATAATCTGCCGCGTCAGGCGGATGGCGCGGGCTGCCACCAGCCGATCGGCCGGCGCGGAAAGGTAGTTCGGCGCGATTTCCGGCGTGGCTAGCGGATCTGGCGCCGAGATGCGCACATGGCCCCGGCTTTCCGGGCGAAGATGGCAGACCGAGGCGGTGATCGCCGGAAACGGATCCAGCGGCTGGCCGAAGGCGGGCAGAGAAAGCGGCTGGACGTGGTATTCCAGATCAGCGCGGTCCACATCCGGGGCTGAGCGGGCGAAGGCGCCAAGCTGGCTGGGCGCCATCGACATGGGGCCGGAACGCCGCAGCAGATATTCCAGCCCGATCCGAGCCTTGCCCAGCATCGTCGCCGCCATGGTGTTCAGCGTCTGCGCCCCGTTGACACGGTAGGTCAGGCGCAGTTGCAGATGGTCCTGCAGGTTTTCGCCGGTGTCGCAGTCATGGCGCGGCGTGATCCCCATGGCGTGCAGAAAATCCGCCGGGCCGATGCCGGCGAGTTGCAGCAGTTGCGGCGAGCCGATGGCACCGGCGCAGAGCACCACCTCTCCCCCCGCGCGAGCCGTCACCTCGGCCCCGCCCTTGCGATAGCGGACCCCGGTGCATCGGTTGCCGTCAAAACTCAGGCCCAGCACCTGTGCCTCGGTCTCTATCTTCAAGCTCGCACGCCCCTTGATGGGGTTCAGAAAGGCGCGCGCCGTGTTCCAGCGCCAGCCCGCGCGCTGGGTGACCTTGAAATAGCCCACGCCCTCGTTGTCGCCGGTGTTGAAATCAGGCGTCGCGGGGATGCCACAGGCCTGCGCGGCCTCTGCCCAGGCGTCCAGAATTTCCCAGCGCAGGCGCTGGTTTTCCACCCGCCATTCGCCGCCCGTGCCATGCGCCTCGCCCGCCGGGCCGGCAGCGTAATCCTCGTGCCGCTTGAACAGGGGCAGCACGTCGTCCCAGCCCCAGCCGGTCAGGCCCATCTGCCGCCAGCCATCGTAATCGGCGGCCTGGCCGCGCATGTAGATCATGCCGTTGATGGATGAGCAGCCCCCCAGCACCTTGCCACGCGGATAAAGCAGGCTGCGGCCGCCCAGCCCGGGCTCCTCCCTTGTGCGAAACCGCCAGTCGGTGCGGGGGTTGTCGATGCAATAAAGGTATCCGACCGGCACATGCACCCAGATGTAGTTGTCGCGCCCGCCGGCCTCTAGCAGCAAGACCCGGTGGCGCGCGCTCAGCCGGTTCGCCAGCAGCGCACCCGCCGTGCCGGCGCCGACCACGATGTAATCCCAGTCTGCCATGATCCCCCCGTGAACCGCCCGAGCCTAGCACAGGGGCGGGCCTGTGCAACGGGTCCGGAAAAGGTGGCGGGTGCGGCATATCTGGCCCGGGGCGGGCACGGGGCCACCAGCCCTAGCGATTGCCGAATCGATGGCGTTTTGCTAAGGAACGCAAGTGGATACAGATAGAAGGCGGTGCCAGATACCGCCCGTAACAAGAGGACAGAGCAGACATGCGTTTTTCCGTGATTGCCGCCGCCATTGCCGCCGCGCTGGCCTTTGCCGTGCCCGCCGTGGCCGTGGCCGGGCCGATTGAGAATGCCTGCAACCGGTCGGACCGGCCGGGTGCCACACGGGCGATGTGCCGCTGCGTCGATCAGGTGGCCCGCCAGCACATGACCCGGGCCGAACAGCGCCGGGCCGCCCGGTTTTTCCGTGACCCGCAACGGGCCCAGGATGTACGCATGTCGCGCCGTGCCGGTGATTCGGAGTTCTGGCAGCGCTACCGTGCATTCGGCGCGGCTGCGGAACGCGCCTGTTCGGGCTGAGGCGTCAGGGCGCGCGGGATATCCGGCCGATGATAGCGCCTGCGGCGCGGTCAATCAGCGTGACAACGTCGTCGAAGTTGCCCTCGAAATACGGGTCCGGCACATCGCCGCCGATACCGGCTTCGTCAAGATAACGCACCAGGCGCGCTCGTGACCCGTCAGGGACACGGCGCCGCGCATCGGCGAGGTTCGCGGCATCCATCGCCAGGATCAGGTCGAACTCGTGGAAATCCGAAGCCGCCAGTTGCCGTGCGCGCTGGTCCGACAGGTCAAAGCCCTGAGCCAGGGCGGCAGCCTGCATCCGTGCATCGGGCGGCTGGCCGACATGCCAGTTGCCGGTGCCGGCGCTGTCGATTTCCAGATCCAGCCCCGCCCGGGCGGCATGGGCGCTCAGCACCGCCTCACCCGTGGGCGAGCGGCAGATATTGCCCAGACACAGGCACAGGATCCTCATGGTGCACCTCCTTTGGCTTGGCCCCCTTCCACCTGCCGCGCCCGCCACAGGGTAAAGAGCCCGGCCATGACCACGATCACCGTGCCGAGTGCGACGTTGGGGCGCAGTACCTCGCCCATCAGCCCGATGCCGATGATGCTGATAAAGACCAGTTGCAGATAGGCGAAGGGCTGGATGGCGCTTGCCTCGGCAACCTCGTAGGCGCGGATCAGCAGGTAATGGCTGACCGCCGCCGTCAGGCACAACAGCCCCATCCAGCCCCAATCGGCCGGCGCCAGCGGTTCCCAGAACCAGATGCCGATCGCGGTGATGAATGCGCCCCCCGCCGTGCCCGTCCAGAAGAAGCTGACCGCGGCGCTGTCCTCGCTGGCCACATAGCGGGTCAGCAGGCCGTAAAGCGCGAACATCAGCGCCGCCAGCAGCGGCACCAGTGCGCGCGGGTCGAAGACGCCCAAGCCCGGCTGCAGGATGATCAGCACGCCCAGAAAACCGATGCCGATGGCCGTCCAGCGCCGCCAGCCCACCCGCTCGCCCAGCAGCGGGCCGGACAGGGCGGCGATCAAGAGCGGGTAGACGGCGAACACCGCGTGGCTTTCGATCAGGCCCAGCAATACGAAGGCCAGCACCATCACGCAGACCTCGGCCGCCAGGATGATCCCGCGCGCGGCCTGCACGAAAGGACGGCGGGTGCGGGCGGCGGCGGCGATGCCGCCGGCCTTGCGCGCGGCGATGGCGATGACGAAGGCAGCGAAGAACCAGTAGCGCACCATGATGACCATCAGCACGTTGTATTCGCTGGCCAGATGGCGCGAGATGGCGTCCTGCACGGCGAAGATGAACATCGCGCCGACCATCAGCCAGACCCCGGTGCGGTAGTTCTGTGCTCTCATGCCTGCGCCTCCAGCCGCCCGGCGGTCATGTGGCGCTTGCGGCCGAAGCCGGGCGGGCGGGTGACGGTGAAGCCCGCATCCGCCAGCGCACGGCGCACATGGCCGGCGGCGGTGAAGCTGGCGCAGGTGCCGCCCGGCACGGTGCGGGCGGCGACGGCGGCCATCAGGCCCTGCCCCCACATCTCCGGGTTGCGGGCCGGCGCGAAGCCGTCAAGGAACCAGGCGTCGGCCTGCCCCTGCCAGCGCGGCAGGATCTCACGCGCGTCACCTATATTCACCTCTGCCACGATGCCCGGCAGGGTCAGCCGCCGAACCGGGCC
>SKNG01000306.1 GCA_007120685.1 Paracoccaceae bacterium
CCATCAAGCTGGCCCGTGCCGGCCTGCGCGAGCCCGAAAAGCCCATCGGCAACTACCTTTTCGCCGGGCCCACGGGCGTCGGCAAGACCGAGGTGGCCAAGCAACTGGCGGCAACGCTGGGCGTGGAACTGATGCGTTTCGACATGTCGGAGTACATGGAAAAACACGCGGTTTCCCGCCTGATCGGCGCGCCCCCGGGCTATGTCGGCTTCGACCAGGGCGGGCTGCTGACCGATGGCGTCGACCAGCACCCGCATTGCGTGCTGCTGCTCGATGAGATCGAGAAGGCGCATCCGGATGTCTACAACATCCTGCTGCAGGTGATGGATCACGGCAAGCTCACCGATCACAACGGCCGGCAGGTGGATTTCCGCAACGTGATCCTGATCATGACCTCGAACGCTGGTGCGGCCGAACAGGCCAAGGCAGCCATCGGCTTCGGCCGCGAGCGGCGCGAGGGCGAGGACACGGCAGCCATCGAGCGCACCTTCACGCCGGAGTTCCGCAACCGTCTGGATGCGGTGATCAGCTTCGCGCCGCTGGGCAAGTCGATCATCATGCAGGTTGTCGAGAAATTCGTGCTGCAGCTTGAAGCGCAGCTGATGGACCGCAACGTGACGTTTGAGCTGACCGAGGAAGCGGCGGCCTGGCTTGGTGACAGGGGCTATGACGACAAGATGGGCGCCCGCCCGCTGGCCCGGGTGATCCAGGAAAACGTCAAGAAGCCGCTGGCCGAGGAACTGCTGTTCGGCCGTCTGGTAAAGGGCGGGCTGGTGCGCGTGATGGTGCGCGACGACCAGATCGCACTGGAGATCGACGAAGGCGAGAAGCGCCGCATCTCGGGCTCGAAACCGCCGCTTCTGACGGCGGACTGAAGCCGGGCGCCGGCACCAGGACCGGCGCACCATCATGCCAGGGGAACCGGCACGATTGCCGGGGCAGAGCAACCTCTGCCCCGGTTTTCTTCTGCCTGCGCTGCCGGTTTCGCCCGCGCCTTGCCACCGCGCCCTAGCCCGCCGGGTCGATGCGCTGCCCGGGTCAACCGGGTCCGACGCAACGCGGTTTCTTCAACCGCGTTGCAAGCGCCTTCTTTCAAGGCGCTTCTTCCGCATTCACCCCCACCTGCCGCGCCTCGGCCAGCGCCTGCGGCAGCACCTCGGCGACCAGGTCCAGCGCCGCCTCCTCGCCCAGGGCAATCCGGATGCAGCGGTCCTGCGGCGCCACGAAAGGCATGCGGATGAACACCCCCCGAGCCAGCATTCCCGCCAGCACCGCGCGGGCAAAACCCCCGTCCCGCCCACAATCGATGGTCACGAAATTCGTGGCCGACGGCAGCGCCCGCAGCCCGTTCTGCAGCGCGATCTCCCGCAGCCGTTCACGCGCCGCCGCCGCCCGCCCCTGCACGGCGCGCAGCCAGTCCTGATCGGCCAGCGCCGCCAGCGCGCCCGCCTGCGCCAACCGGGTCACGCCGAAATGGTTGCGCACCTTGTCAAAGGCCGAAACCAGCCCCGGTGCGGCCAGCGCATAGCCCACCCGCGCCCCCGCCAGCCCGTAGGCCTTGGAAAACGTCCGCATCCGAATCACCCGCGGATCGTCCGCATCCACCCGCGGCGCCGTGCCCTGGGGTGCGAACTCGATATAGGCCTCGTCCAGCACCAGAAGCGTGCCCTCGGGCAGTGCCTCGATCATCCGTTCGATCCCCGCGCCCGGGTGATGGCTGCCCATCGGATTGTCTGGATTGGCCAGATAGACCAGCTTCGCGCCCACCCGCCGCGCCAGTGCCAGCAGCGCCGCCGGATCCTCGTGATCGCCCAGATAGGGCACCTTGTGCAGCACGCCGCCATGACCCGCGACATGATAGTTGAAGGTCGGATAGGCCCCGTCCGACGTCACCACCGCATCGCCCGGCCCCACCACCAGCCGCACCAGATCGCCCAGCAGCCCGTCGATCCCCTCGCCCACCACCAGATGCGCCGGGGTCACGCCGCAATGCGCCGCCAGCGCCGCCTTCAGGTCATGGCTGGCGCTGTCGCCATACATCCAGACATCCGCCGCCGCCGCCGCCATCGCCTCGACAGCCCGCGGCGAAGGGCCGAAGACGCTCTCATTCGCCCCCAGCCGGGCGCGAAACGCGGCTCCTCGGGCACGCTCCTGCACCTCGGGCCCCACGAAAGGCACCGTGGCGGGCAGGGACTGCACAAGCGGGGTATAACGCGGCGTGGTCATGGCCCTTCTCTGGCCCAATCCCGCCACCCCTGCAAGAGCCTGCCGTCTGGCCCCCGCGCGCGCAATCGGCTATCCCCGCGCCACCCCTGCCAGCCGGACCCCAGAAATGCGCCCGCCCCCTGCCCTGATCCGCGCCTATCTCGCCTTCTCTGCCGTCTCGGCACCGCTTTGGCGCCTGGCCCTGAAGGCCCGCGCCCGGGCCGGCAAGGAGGACCCCGCCCGCCTGCCCGAGCGTCTGGGCCATGCCGCCCTGCCCCGCCCGCCCGGCAAGCTGCTCTGGCTGCATGGCGTCAGCGTGGGCGAGACGGCGGTGCTGCTGACGCTTCTGGACCGCCTCTCGCAGGCCCGGCCGGACACGCATTTCCTGCTCACCGCCGTCACCCGCGCCGCGGCCGATGCGCTGGCCAGCCGCGGCCTGCCCCCGCGCGTGATCCATCAATACGCGCCCGTCGATTGCCCCGGCCCGGTGCGCCGCTTCCTGGCGCACTGGCGCCCGGATGCGATGGCGCTGTCGGAAATGGACCTCTGGCCGCGCCTGCTGACCGCCACCCATGCGCGCGGCGTGCCGATGGTGATCCTCAACGCCCATGTCACCGAACGCCGCTACCGCCGCCGGCGCCGGTTTGCCCGCGCCAATGGCTGGCTGATGGACCTGTTCGAGGCGATCCATGTGCAGGACACCCGCTCGCGCGATCTGTTCTTGGACCTCGGCGCCCCGGCCGCAAAGATGACCGTGACCGGCCTGTTGAAGGGCGCCGCCGCCCCGCCCCCGGACCGGCCGGACGCCCGCGCCGAGATCGCCCGGCAGATCGGCCAGCGCCCGCTATGGCTCGCGGCCTCCACCAAGACCGCGGAAGAGCCGCAGCTTTTCGAGGCCCATGCGCTCGCCCGCGAAAACCTGTCCGACCTGCTGATGATCGTGGCCCCCCGCCAGATGGCCCAGGCCGACGCCACCGAGGCCGCCGCCCGCGCCCGCTTTGCCCCAGGCCAGATCGCGCGGCGTTCGCGCGCCGAGCCCATCACCCCGGAAACCACGGTCTACATCGCCGACACGCTGGGCGAGATGGGCCTTTGGTATCGCCTCGCCCCCGTGGCCTATACCGGCAATTCCCTGCCGGTGCCGGGACAGCGGCTCACCGGCAAGAACCCGTTCGAGGCCGCCGCGCTGGGCGTGATGATCCTGCACGGCCCCGATATCGGCAATTTCCGCGAAGCCTACGCCCGCCTGCATGCCGAGGGCGGCGCGCTGGAAGTGGCCGATGCGCAGGCCATGGCGCGGGCGGTCGGGCAGGCGCAGGACCCGGCCTTCCGCGCGCCCTATCTGGCCGGCGCGGCGCGGGTGCAGGCGGCGATGATGCAGCCGCTCGATGCCGCTTTCGAGACGATCACCGCCATGCTGGACTGCCCCCGCGTCTGATGCCCCGCCATGCGCAGCCCGCATGGCCGCTTTGAGCCTGCAACCCAGCCATGGGCTGCAGATCCGGGTTTCCCCCTGGCCCCGTTCCCGCTATGCCAGAGCCCGACGCGCAGCGCACGAAAAGGAAGGATCGCACCATGGCATCGGATCAAACGCCGCTTCCTGTCTATATCGGCTGGGACTCGCGCGAGGACATCGCCTATCAGGTCGCGAAACAGTCGCTGGAAAGGCACGCCACCATCCCGGTTCAGGTGCACCCCATAAAGCTGCAGGAACTGGTGTCGCAGGGCCTCTACACGCGGCAGATCGACCCGCTGGCCTCGACCGAATTCACCTATTCGCGCTTCCTCGTGCCGCATCTGGCGGGCTACAAGGGCTGGGCGATCTTCGTCGATTGCGACTTCCTGTTCTTCGGCGATGTGGCCGAGTTGCAGCAATACATGGACCCGAAATACGCGGTCCTGTGCGTGCAGCATGACTACCAGCCGAAGGAAACCACCAAGATGGACGGCGTGCCGCAGACCAGCTACCCGCGCAAGAACTGGTCTTCCTTCATGCTGATGAACTGCGACCATCCCAGCACCCGCCAACTGACCCCGGAACTGGTGAACCGCGAATCCGGCGCCTATCTGCACCGCATGCAATGGGCCAGGGACGAGGAGATCGGCGCTCTGCCCACCGGCTGGAACTGGCTGGAGGGCTGGTATGACAAACCCGCGCAGGGCTTCCCTCAGGCCGTCCACCACACCCGCGGGGGCCCGTGGTTCAAGGAATGGCAGGACGTGGACTACGCCGCCGAATGGCTGGCCGAAGCGGCAGAATACGAGGCCCGGCAAACCGCCTGAAAAAACCCGCCCCCTCTTTGCTCTTCAAATATCCCGGGGGGTTCCGAGCGCCCGGAAATCGTGCCAGTGGCACGATTTCAGCGAAGGAACGGGCGGAGCCCAATGAGCCGCGAAAGCGGCGAGGGGGGCAGCGCCCCCCTTTGCACGTCACTCACTCAGCCGACCCTCGGCGCATAAAGCCGGTCGATCGCCGGCTCGCCCAGCTTCAGCACCACCTCGTAGCCTTGGCCCAGCAAAAACTCATGCGGCGCCATGTCGGCGGTGCCCTTGGCGATCTTGCGGTCCTTCAGTTCCATCATCACGAAGGGCCGGCAGCGGGCCAGCGTCTCGCGGCTGCCCTCCAGCACCTTCAACTCGTAGCCCTCCACATCCAGCTTCAGAAGCAGCACATCCTCCAGCGCCAGGCTGTCGATGGGGATTGCGCGAATGTCTCCGGGCCCCGCAACCTCGCGCGAGATCGAGCGGCGAAACCACCCGCCCCCGCCCATGCTGACCCCCTCCTCCACCGCCGAAAGCGCGTTGGGATAGGCGGTCACGCGCGCGCCCAGCCCCCAGTCGGCGATGTTGCGGGCGAGGCATTCATAGGTGTCGGGCGCGGGCTCGAAGGCGTGGACATGGGCGAAATGCGCCGCCATGTGGCGGGCATAGGCGCCGACATTGGCGCCCGCGTCGATGGCCACGCTGGCGGCCAGCCGGTCCGGCCCGACGGTGGCGCGGATATGGTCGATGGCGCCAGTCAGGTGGTGCAGCTGCGTGCCCTGCTTGCCGCCCTCGTAGTTCTTGCGCGTCTTGCGCAGGTTGCGAAACCAGAAGGTATCGACATCGGGCACCCAGAATTCGCCGATCTTCTTCACGCCGCCCCCTCCTTCATCAACCGATCCAGCCGCGCGAGCCCCTCCAGCAGCCCCGCCATCCGGTCCAGCGGCACCATGTTCGGCCCGTCCGAGGGAGCGTTGTCCGGGTCCTCATGCGTCTCGATGAACAGCCCCGCACAACCCACCGCCAGCGCCGCACGCGAAAGCGGCGCCACGAATTCGCGCTGCCCGCCCGATGAACTGCCCTGCCCGCCCGGCTGCTGCACCGAATGCGTGGCGTCAAAGATCACCGGATAGCCAAGCGCGGCCATCACCGGCAGGCCCCGGAAATCCGACACCAGCGTGTTGTAGCCAAAGGAGGTGCCGCGCTCACACAGCATGATCCGCCCGTTGCCGGTCGATGCCACCTTGGCCGCGACATTGCCCATGTCCCAGGGCGCCAGAAACTGGCCCTTCTTGATGTTGATCGCCCGCCCGGTGGCGCCGGCGGCCAGCAGAAGGTCGGTCTGCCGGCACAGGAAGGCGGGGATCTGCAAGACGTCGCACACCGCACCCGCCGGGGCGCAATGGCCGGGTTCATGCACGTCGGTCAGCACCGGGCAGCCGAATTCGGCGCGGACAGTGGCCAGAATCTCCAGCCCCCTCTCCATCCCCAGCCCGCGCTGGCCCGAGAGGCTGGAGCGGTTGGCCTTGTCATAGCTGGCCTTGAAGATGAAGGGCACGCCCAGCCGCGCGCAGGTCTCGGCCAGTGTGCCGGCGATGCGGCGGGCGTGGTCGAGCGATTCCATCTGGCAGGGGCCCGAGATCAGCGCGAAGGGCCGGTCATTGCCGATGATGTGCTCGCCGATCTGCACGCTCATGCGATCCCCTCGCCCTGCAGCACGGTCTCGATCAGCGGCACATCCTCGGGGTTGTTCAATTCCCAGAAGGCCCGGCCGCGCGCTTCGACCTCCACACAGGTCACGGGCATGCCGTTGTAGAGAAAACGCAACTGCTCCAGCCCCTCCAGGATTTCCAGATCGCAGGGCCCGGCGGCCATATAGGCAGCCAGCGCCTGGGGCGTATAGGCGTAGACGCCGACATGGTGAAAGGCCGGCACCTGCTCGCCCGCGCCATAGCGGCGGCCGGTGAAGGGCAGCACCTCTTTCGAGAAGTAAAGCGCCCAGCCCTGCGCATCCATCACCGCCGTGGTGCCCCCCACCCGGCCGGCGGCGCGGTCGTCCAGAAAGCGGGCATGGGTTTCGGGCGTCAGGCGCAGCACCGGCGTGGCCATCTGCGCGCCGCCCGCCACAGCCTCGATCAGCGCGGTGACGAACCAGGGCGGGGTCAGCGGCGCGTCGCCCTGCAGGTTGACCACCACGCGGGGGCTGATCCCCAGCCGGGCGATGGCATCGGCGCAGCGTTCGGTGCCGTTGGCGCAGGCGGGATTGGTCATCACCACCTGCGCGCCAAAGCCAAGCGCGGCGTCCTGAATACGCGCGTCATCGGTGGCCACATACACGGCATCCACCCCGGGCACGGCGCAGGCCGCCTGCCAGCTCCGCTCGATCAGGCTGCGGCTTTCCCCCGTCGCCCCGCGCAGACCCGCCAGCGGCTTGCCGGGAAAGCGGCTGGAGCCATAGCGGGCTGGGATCAGGATGACGGTCTGGGGGTCAGCGCCCATGCCGCGGCCCCCGATTGATCCGCCTCTGGCCTACGATCCTGCACGGCTTGCGGTTGATCGCTTCGGCGGGTGCCGGGCCACGCGCCTTCGAAGGCGCGTGCGAACGGGCTTTCCAAAGCCCGTTTTCCGGCGGTTCCCGAGTGCTTCTGCCGGAAACGGTTCCGGAACCGTCCGCGACTGCCGCATGCATCGACGGGTTACCCATCACACCACCCCCGCGCGCAGGCAGTCATGCAGCCGCACCATGCCGACGATCCGGCCATCACCTTCGGTCACGCAGAGCGCGTTGACCTTGGCGCGGTTCATGATTCCCACTGCCTCGGACACCAGCGCATCGGGGGCGATGGTCTTCGGGTCGCGCGTCGCCACGTCGCGCGCGCGGCGCGCCAGCAATCCATCCATCTTTCGCCGCAGGTCGCCATCGGTGATGATACCGCTCAGCACGCCGCCCTCGGCCACCAGCGCCACGCCATAGCCCGCGCCGGACATGCGCACCAGCACATCGGGCATGGCGCTGTCCTCGCCCACCAGCGGCAGCGCCGCGCCGGTGTGCATGATCTCGCTCACCCGCATCAGTTGCGCGCCCAGCTTGCCGCCGGGGTGGAAGAGGCGGAAGCTTTCCGGCTCGAACCCCCGCCGGCGCATCACCGCCACGGCCAGCGCATCGCCCAGCGCCAGCGAGGCGGTGGTCGAGGTGGTGGGCGCCATGCCGATCGCGCAGGCCTCGGGCGCGTCGGGCAGGGCAAGGGTGATGTCGGCCTTGGTGCCCAGCGTGCTGGCCGGGATGCGGGTGATGGCAATGAGCGGGATGGCGAAGCGGCGGGTATAGGCGATGAGGTCGCTCAGCTCGCGCGTTTCGCCGGAATTGGACAGCAGGATCACGCAGTCGCGGGCGCCGATCATGCCCAGATCGCCGTGGCTGGCCTCGGCCGCGTGGACGAAATGCGCCGGCGTGCCGGTCGAGGCGAAGGTGGCGGCGATCTTGCGCCCGACATGGCCGGACTTGCCGATGCCCGCCACGATCAGCCGGCCCTCGCTGGCCAGAATCGCCTCGACCGCCCGCACGAAGGCATCGCCCAGCCCGGCAGCCATGTCGGCCAGCGCGCGGGCCTCGGTCTCCAGCACGGCGCGGCCGCTTTCCAGCACGGCGGCGGCGGTGGGGTCGGGTCTTTCGGCGGGGTGTGCGGTCACGCGCGGCGGTCCCATCGGGCGGGTTTCATGCCCCGCGCTGATACAGGCAAGCCCGCGCGCAAGTCAACGCAGCGGCCCGTCGATCAGTCGTGCCAAGGTCAGGCCCGCGTGCAGCGCCAGCGGGCGGATAAGCGGCGGCACCACCCGCCCCGGCTGCCGGGCCAGCAAGGGTGGCGCCGTGCTCTGCCCCCCCGCCAGCGCCGGGGCGATGCGCCGCCCGCCTTCGGACGCCGCTGCCACGCCATTGCCATGCCAGCCCAGCGCCACGAAGAGCCCCGCCTGCCCCGGCACCGCGCCGACCCAGGGCAACATGGACCCGGTCAGGCAGACCTGCCCGGACCAGTAGCGTTCGGTCTCCACCCCCTTCCAGGCCGGAAACAGCGCGTCGAAATCGGCGCGCAAGACGCTCTGGAACGCCTCATGCGCCGCCGGCCGGGCCGAGGCGCTGCCCCGCCCGCCGAACAGGAACCGCCCGCAGGGCAGCAGCCGGAAGTAATGCAACACCCGGCGCGAATCATAGGCCATCAGTTGGCTGGTCCAGCCCTGCGCGACCCTCTCGGCCTCGCTCAACGGTCGGGTCACCAGAATGGCCGAGTTCACCGGCAGGATGCGCCCCTTCAGCCAGCCCAGCAGCGCCTCGGGGCTGTAGGCGTTCGTGGTCCACAGCACCCGCCGCGCCTGCACCGACCCCTGCGCCGTGATCACCCGCCAACCCGCGCCATCGCGCTGCAGCCCCGTCACCGCGCTGTCCCCATGCAACCGCACGCCCGCGCGCATCGCCGCCTGCGCCAGCCCGCGCGCATATTTCATCGGATGCAGCGGAAAGCCCAGCGGCGTGAAAACCCCGCCGTGAAACCGCCCGCCCAGCCCCCAGCCGGCCAGATCGCCCGGCCCCAGCAGGGTGCATTCCGCCCCCGCCTCGGCGCGCAGCGCGGCCAGGGCGCGCGGGCTGTGGGCCAGCTTCACCTCGCCCTCCGGCCCGGCATCGGCGTCGATCGCGTAGCGGGCCAGATTGTCGCGCACCCGCTCGATCGCCGCGCGCTCATACCCGTCCCAGTCGGCTGCCGCCCGCGCGCCATGCCGCCGGGCGATCTGATCCCCCTCGATCATCGCCCCGCCCAGACAGCAGAACCCCCCGTTGCGCCCCGAGGCCCCCCAGCCCGGCTGCGCGGCCTCCAGCACCGTGGCGGCAATCCCATGCGCCTCGGCCAGTTCCAGCGCCGCGTTCAGCCCGGCATAGCCCGCGCCGATGATCGCCACCTCGGCCTGCGCCGCGCCCTGCAGCGGCGGGCAATCCGGCAGGGGCGGCGCGCTGGCGCGCCAGTGGCTGTCAGGGTGCTGCATCGGCTGCCCGCGTTCGATTGCCATTTGCCGGACAGTTGATCATAGTCCCGCCCGACCTGCCACAGGCACCGATACGCGAAGGGGAAATCATGGCGCTGGAAGACGCGAGAAAAGAGGTCGATGCCGCCTTCACGCGGTCCGACCCGCGCGGCCTGAGCTACGAGAACGCCTTTGGCGGCGCCACCAGCTTCCTGCGCCGGCGTTATACCAAGGATCTGACGGGCCATGACCTGGCCATCACCGGCGTGCCCTTCGACCTGGCCGTCACCCACCGCCCCGGCACCCGTTTCGGCCCGCGCGCGATCCGCGAGGCATCCAGCCTGCAGCCCTATGACCCGCCCTTCGGCTGGGACATCGACCCGCTAAGCGATTTCGCCATCGCCGATTACGGCGATCTGGCCTTCGACTATGCGCGGCTGATGGACTTCCCCGCCGCCCTGCGCGCCCATATCGCCGGCATCCTGAAGGCCGGCGCGGGGTCGATCACGCTGGGCGGCGATCACTACATCACCCTGCCCATCCTGCAGGCCTATGCCGAACGCTTCGGCCCGATGCGGGTGATCCAGTTCGACGCCCATTCCGACCTCTGGCCGGATGACGACATGGCCCGCATCGACCACGGCACGATGATGTACAAGGCGGTGAAATCGGGGCTGGTCGATCCCGCGCATTCGGTGCAGATCGGCATCCGCACCGTGACCGAGGATTATCTGGGCGTCAACGTGATCGACGCGCCCGAGGCCCATCGCATCGGCCCGGACGCGGTGGCGGAAAAGGTGCGCCGGATCGTGGGCGAGGGGCCGGTCTATGTGAGCTTCGACATCGACGCGCTGGACCCGGCCTTTGCGCCGGGCACCGGCACGCCGGTCTGGGGGGGGCTCGCCAGTTGGCAGGCGGCGGAAATCCTGCGCGGGATTGCGGGCATCGACATGAAGGGCGGCGATGTGGTCGAGGTCTCGCCGCCCTATGACACCACCGGGGCCACGGCGATTGCCGGGGCGCATGTGGCGATGGAACTGATCTGCCTCTATTGCTGGACGCGGCAGGCGGGTTAAATCTCCTTCGCAATGCCGGGGACAAACCATGAAGGGCCGCGTGATGAACATCCTGATGGTGCTGATCTTTCTTGGCGCGGTGGCGTTCCTGGCCTTCGCGCTCTGGGTGCGCTTCGCGCCCAACGACCCGGCGCGCTGGCATGGCGACCCGGCGGCGATCCCGGATCCGGCAACGCCCAATTTCGCCCGCCGCACGGTGGACAGCCCGCTGCCGGCCGACGAATTGCGCGCCCGGCTGGAGCGGGCGGCGCAGGCCGAGGGCGCGGAAGTGCTGGCCGAGGAGGACGGGCTGGTCACCTGGATCGCGCGCACCCGGCTGATGGCCTATCCGGATTTCGTCAGCATCCGGCTGGACCGGGCCGAGGACGGCGGCACGCGGCTGACGGCCCTGTCGCGCTCGCGCTTCGGCCAATCCGACATGGGGGTGAACGCGGCGCGGCTGGATCGCTGGCTGAACGGGCTCTGAGCACGGTGTCTGCACCTTCATCGTGCCTCATGCGGTTTCCGACCGGTCACTTCGCCCACCGCCGGGGCAACGCGCCTTCGAAGGCGCGTCGAAACGGGCTTTCGAAAGCCCGTTTTTCACGCCCGCAAGAATTGTTCGGAACACGTATCAGCCATGCCGGGTATCCCGAGCGCCCGAAAAACGCACCCTTTACGTGGTGATAGCGCAGGAACGGGCGGAGCCCAATGAGGGCCGCAGGCCCGAGGGGGGCAGCGCCCCCTGCGCCCTCGCGGCGCGACACGACCCCGGACTACAGCGCCCGCCCCATCCGCCCGGCCAGATCGCAGAAGAACTGCCAGGCCACCCGGCCGGAGCGCGCGCCGCGCGTGGCCTGCCATTCGATCGCCTCGGCCCGCAGCCGGTCGGCCGGCACCTCCAGCCCCCAGGCCGCGCAATAGCCGTCTATCATCGCCAGATACTCGTCCTGCGTGCAGGGATGAAAGCCCAGCCACAGCCCGAACCGGTCGGACAGCGAGACCTTTTCCTCCACCGCCTCGGACGGGCTGATGGCGCTGGAGCGTTCGTTCTCGATCATGTCGCGCGGCATAAGATGGCGCCGGTTCGAGGTGGCGTAGAGGATCACATTCCCCGGCCGCCCCTCGATCCCGCCATCCAGCACCGCCTTGAGCGACTTGTAATGCTGGTCGTCATGCGAAAAGCTCAGGTCATCGCAGAACAGCACGAAACGCTGCCCGGGTGCCGCGCGCAGATGGTTCAGCAGCCGGCCGACCGAGGGCAGATCCTCGCGCTGTATCTCCACCAGGGTGCAATCCAGCCCCCGCGCCCGCACCGCGCCATGCACGGCCTTGACCAGGCTGGATTTTCCCATCCCCCGCGCGCCCCACAAAAGCGCATTGTTCGCCCCGTGCCCGCGCGCGAACTGAACCGTATTGGCCAGCAGGATATCGCGCGCCCGGTCGATGCCGTGCAGAAGCGCCAGATCGACGCGCGCCACCTGTGCCACGGGTTCCAGCCGGTCCGGCCCGTCATGCCAGATGAAGGCATCGGCGGCGGTGAAATCCGGCGTGGGCGCGGGCGGCGGCCTTATCCGCTCCAGCGCGGCGGCGATGCGGGTCAGCGCCAGAGCGTCGCTGTCGCCGTCCCTCACGGCAACTCGTCCTCGTCCAGCAGCCCCTCGGCGGCCAGTTCCTGACGCCGCTTGCGTTCCACCCAGCGCACCAGCTGGATCGACACCTCATAAAGCCCGTAGACCACGGTAAAGAGGATGATCTGGGTGATCACATCGGGCGGCGTGACGAAGGCGGCGAGCGTCAGGATCCCCACCACCGCCCATTTCCGCCCGCTCTTCAGCCCCTCGGAAGACACCAGCCCGGCCTTGCCCATCAGCGTCAGCAGCACCGGCAGTTGGAAACACAGGCCGAAGGCGATGATAAAGCGCGTGGTCAGCTTCAGGTATTCGCTGACCGAGCCCTGAAAGGCGATGCCGGCCTGCGCCAGCGGGTTCTCGCCCTCGGCCAGGTCCGCGCCGGCATCGCCGGTCAGCGTGCCGGGCTGCTGGAAGCCCAGAAAGAAGGCAAAGGCCAGCGGCGTGACCACATAGAAGGCAAAGGCCGCGCCCAGGAAGAACATGCCGGGCGAGGCCAGCAGGAAGGGCAGGAAGGCCGATTTTTCCGACCGGTAGAGGCCAGGCGCCACGAAGCGCCACATCTGCGTGGCGATGATGGGGAAGGCCAGGCAGAAGCCGCCCAGCATGGCGATGCGGATGGCGACGAAGAAGCCTTCCTGCAGCTGGATCAGGATCAGGTTGCAGGTCTGGCCCCGTGCCTCCAGCGCGTCGCACAGCGGCTGGGTGAGGAAGTTGAAGATCGGGTTCCAGAAATAGAACGCGACCATCATCATCACCACGAAGGCCAGCAGCGACTTGATGATGCGGTTTCGCAGCTCGGCCAGATGCTCGACCAGCGGCGCGGCGCTGTCGTCGATCTGATCCTCTGGCGGTGCGCCTGCTGGCGGAAGGGAGGCGGGCATGGGCGGGTCGGTCCTGGCTGCTGGTCAGTGCTGTGCGGCGGGGCGGCGGGCCGATGTGAGCGTCAGTGCAGCAGCCGGCGCGGGGACCGACGGGTGCGTGAGTATCAGGGGGGCGGCGGCCATGTCAGCCGCCCTGCCCGTCGCGCGCCGGCGGGGCGTCCGGGTCGGCGGGAAAGGCAGCATCCGCCGCACGGGACGCCGGGCGCGGATTCTCCATCGGAGCCGCAGCACGGGCGGCAGGCGCCGTGCCTTTGCCTTCCTGCGCCTCGGCCTCGCGGCGGGCGCGCAGTTCGGCGGCCTTGCGGCGTGCACTGGCGGCGCGTTCGGCGCGTTTCAGCCGCTCGGCCTCGCGCGCTGCATGGGCCTTGTTGCGCGCATCCAGATCGGCGGCGAGGTCTTCATCCGCGCCAGCTTCGTCGAACGCGTCCTCATCCTGCGGGTCGGCGGCGGCGGGTCGCGCCCGGCGCCCCTTCCCGCCAGCCTTGTTCCCCGCCTTGTCACCCGCCTTGCCCCCGGCCGCCCTCGACGGCCCCTTGCTGCGCGGGTCGTCCTGCATGTCGCGTTCCAGATCGCGGAACTCGCGCTCCATCTCGTCCAGCCCCGCGGCCTCGCGCAGGTTGCGGCCCGAGGCGGTGTCGCGCAGGTCGCGCGCGATGTCCTTCACCCCGCTCTCATCGGCGGCGGCATCCATCGCGCTTTGAAACTCGCGCGCCATGGCGCGGGCCTTGCCGGTGATCTGGCCCAGCGTGCGGAACATCTTCGGCAGGTCCTTCGGCCCCACCACGATCAGCGCGACCACGCCGATGATCAGAAGTTCGGTCCAGCCGATGTCCAGCATGCAAAAGGTCCTGCCAGTTGCTCAGGCGCGCCCAAAGCCACCACGGGCGGCGGCGGTCGGCCCGGGGTTCAGCCCTGGTCGCGCTCACGCGGGGTGGGGGTGACGTCGCGCGCGGTCTCGGTCGTGTCGTCCTGCCCCTCGCGGCGGTCTTCCAGTTCCTCGGTGCCGTCCTTGACGCCCTTCTTGAACGCGGTGATGCCCTTGCCCACCTCGCCCATCAGCCCGGCGATCTTGCCGCGGCCGAAAAGCACCAGCACCACGATGGCGATCAGCAGCAGGCCCCAGGGGCCGGCGTTGTTGATGAAAAGCGGCGTTACCATATGCGGGGTCAGCATCTCTGCCTCCTGTTCAACGGATGGGCGGCGCCGGCCAACAGGGGCCGGGTACCTTGCCTTCATGGATGTAATAAGCCCGGCGCGGGGCGCATCAAAGGGCGAATGCGGGCCTGAGGGGCTGGCGCGCGCAGACTGCTGACAGTATTTTGTCAGTTGCGCGGCGATCTGGCCGCGCTTGTAGCGGCGAAGGGCATGAAACGCGACCAGCGGC
This sequence comes from Paracoccaceae bacterium, assembly GCA_007120685.1. Taxonomy (GTDB): domain Bacteria; phylum Pseudomonadota; class Alphaproteobacteria; order Rhodobacterales; family Rhodobacteraceae; genus Pararhodobacter. Next base: position 14,435 of record SKNG01000306.1, read on the forward strand.
TTTACGACCTTGTTCAGATCATGCGCGACGGCAAGCTGCGCACGGCGGCGGAACTGGCCGCCGCGCTGGGCGTGTCGAAGCGCACGATCTGGCGCGACATGGCGATGATGGCGGCGACCGGGCTGCCGGTCGAGGGCGAGCGGGGCCTGGGCTATGTGCTGCGCGAGCCCTTGGTGCTGCCGCCGACGGTGCTGGCGGCCGAGGAGCTGGCGGCGCTGATCGAGGCCTTGCAGGTGCTGGCGCGCGACCCAGACCACCCGCGCGCGGGGGCGGCGCGCAGCCTGATGACGAAGATTGCCACGCTGTTGCCACAGGCCGGCATCCCGCCGGGCTGAACCGGGTGCGACACTGGCCACCGGGCGGGTGAAGGCCCTTGCAAGGGCCTTCCCGCGCGCCGTGCCCGGCGGCAGTGTCAGATGGTGGCGTTGGTCGCCCCGCCATCGAGCAGGATGTTCTGCCCCACGATGAATCCCGCATGCATCGAGCAAAGGAAGGCGCAGGCCGCGCCAAACTCGGCGGCCGTGCCGTAGCGCCCGGTGGGCAGCGTGGCCTCGCGGCGGCGCCGGGCTTCGGCCGGGTCGATGCCGGCGCGCCTGGCCTCGGCCGCGTCCAGCCCCTTGGCGCGGTCGGTGTCATGCACCCCGGGCAGCAGGTTGTTGATCGTAACGCCCTTGCCCGCCACCTGCCGCGCTGTGCCGGCGACGAAACCCGTCAGCCCCGTGCGCGCGGCATTCGACAGGCCCAGCACCGGGATCGGCGCCTTGACCGATTGCGAGGTGATGTTGACCACCCTGCCCCAGCCGCGCTCCATCATTCCCGGCAGCACCGCCTGCATCAGCGCGATCGGCGTAAGCATGTTGGCATCCAGCGCCGCGAGGAAATCCGCGCGCGACCAGTCCGACCACAGCCCCGGCGGCGGCCCGCCCGCATTGGTGACCAGGATATCCACATCGCCCGCCGCCGCCAGCACCGCCGCGCGCCCGTCCTCGGTGGTGATATCAGCCGCCACCGCCGTCACCGCCACGCCATGCGCGGCGCGCAACCCTTCGGCGGCGGTCTCCAGCGCCTCGGCCCCGCGCGCGTTCATCACCAGGTCCACCCCGGCCGCCGCCAGTGCCTGAGCGCAGCCCAGGCCCAGCCCCTTGCTTGATGCGCAGACCAGCGCCCGCCTGCCCCTGATCCCCAGATCCATGCCGGTTCCTTTCCCTGTTCCGCGCCGATGGAACCCTTTCGCCGCCCAAAGCGCAACCCCGCCGCGCCCTGACGCTTGATCGCCGCCCCGAATGCGGGCAGCCTTATCGCGCAACATGTATCGGAGGCAGGGACGATGCCACAGCCCATGGAATTCTGGTTCACTGCCGGCAGCACCTATACCTATCTGACCGTCAACCGCCTGGAAGCCGCCGCCGCCGATGCGGGCGTCGCCTTCAGCATGCGGCCCTTCAACCTGGGCCTGCTGTTCCGCGAGGCCGGCTACTGGCCCTTCCCCGAAGGCGCGGCGAAGACCGCCTACATGTGGCGCGACATCGCGCGGCGGGCGGCGCGGCAGGGGCTGCAGCCGCGCCTGCCCGCCCCCTATCCCGCGCCCGATGTGGCGCTCGCCAATCGCATCGCGCTGGTGATGATCGCCGAGGGGCGCGGCATGGAATGGCTGAAAAGCAGCTATCGCGAATGGTTCGAGAACGGCCATGCCCCCGGCACCGACACGGCGGTCGAGCGTGGCCTGCGCGCGCTGGGCGCCGATCCGGCGGCGGTGCTGGCACGCGCCAACGCACCGGAAACACAGGCAGCCTTCGACGCGGCAACGGCCGAGGCGCGACGGCTGGGAGTATTCGGGTCGCCCATGTTGCGGGTGAGGGAAGAGCTGTTCTGGGGCGACGACCGGCTGGAAGACGCGCTGGCCGAGGCGCGGCGGGACTGAGCCCACAACCCCGCCCGCCGGCGCCGGCAGATGGACAACCGCCAGCAGGCCGGGCATGATGCGCCGCCAGAAGGGCAGCCAACGACGGGCCGGCCCGGCGCGGCACAGGGCACGCGGACAACGGGCGGTGCAAGCATGATCAGGCATCCGGCGCGGACCACGCCAACTCCGGCCGACGCCCCGCCCGGCGTTGCGGTCCGGGTTTTCGCAGCTGCCGATCTGCGTGTCGATTCGGGCGCCAATGCCGGCGACGCGCTGCCGCTGCCGGCCGATAGCATCGACGGCGACTATTACCGCCTCGCCGACGCGGCCCGCGCCGGCTCGCTGACCCTGGCGCTGGCCCCGGACAACAGCGCCACCGCAGCGGCGCCGGACGCACCCGCCGGCCATGTTGCGAGAGGTTCGGAAACCGGCACGGCCGGGGCGCCGGTCTGGCTGCGCGGACGCATCTCGCTGATGGCACCGGATGGCGACATGGTCGAACTGCTGGTGCTGGAAAGCCCCGGCCCAGAGGGCGGGATGGCGCGGCTGGCGCTGCCGCTCTCGCCGCTGGCCGGGCAGCGCATCTATACCCAGATCGGCGCCGACGCCTGCCCCGGCCCGATCCGGCTGACCGATATGGTGGCCGGCGCCTTTGCCACCGGCACGCATATCGCCATGGCCGACGGCAGCCAGATGCCGGTCGAAGCGCTGGCACCGGGCATGGCGGTCATCACCCGCGACCATGGCGCGCAGCCGCTGCGCTGGGTGGGCTCGGTGCGGCTGCGCGCGCAGGGCGCCTTCGCCCCGGTGGCGGTGATGCCGGGCGTGATGGGCAACCCCCGCGCGCTGGTCGTCAGCCCGCATCACCGGCTGTTCCTCTACCGCCGCGATGCGCGCGCGCTGGCCGGCGCGGCCGAACTGCTGGTCCAGGCGCGGCATCTGGCGGATGGCCAAACCATCCTGCGCCGCGAAGGCGGCTTCGTGACCTATCACAGCCTGGTCTTCGACCGGCACGAGGTGATCTATGCCGAAGGTATGCCCTGCGAAAGCCTGTTGGTCTGCCCCGCCACCCTGACCCGCCTGCCAGAGGATCTGGCCGAACCGCTGCGGGCGCAGTTTCCGGGGCTTGACCAGGCGCGGCATACCGGGCTGGATGTGGCGCGGGAAATCGTCTCGGTGCTGCGCGACGGCCCCGCGCCGTAATGGCGTCGACCCGCCCCGAAACCGACCGCTCGCACAGCCCCGGACACGCCCACCCCGACGCCCCGCCTGCCCTTTCCCGCACTGGACAGCCCGCATGACCCGCCCCGCCGTGATCGCCGCCACCGACCGCACGCCCCGCTCGGATCATGTCCTGGCCCGCGCGGCCGAGGTGGCGCGCCGGCTGCAGGCGCGGCTGGTCGTCGCGCATGTCGCCCCGCCCCCGTCGGCCGAGACGGCATCGAAAGCGCAGGCAAAGTCCAAGGCCAAGCCCGCGGGGGCGCCGGGGCTCTCGGCCCTGGGCGGCATCGGTCGCAAGCTGAAGTCGCGGATGGCCGCTGCGCCCAGCCTGCGCGACCTGGACGAGATCGAGGCCGAGGCCCGCGCCCTGGACCCCGACGCGGTGCTGCACCGGCTGCAGGGCGACCCGGCCGAGGCTCTGGCCAGTCTCGCGGCGCAGGAAGCCGCAGTGCTGGTGGTGCTGGGCCTGCACCGCGAACGCCGGGGGCTGGACGCGCTGCGCCTGACCACGATGGAACGCATCGTGCAGGCGCTTACCGCGCCGGTGCTGATCGCCGTGCAACCGCCCGAGCGGCCCTGGCGCGTGGTGCTGGCGCTGACCGATTTCTCGCCCGGCTCGGCCGCCTCGCTGGCGCTGGCGGCGCGGCTGGCGCCCGAGGCGCGCTTTCAGGCGCTGCACATGCTGACCCTGCCGCTGGGCGCGCGTTTCAGACCCGACGACCCGGCCTGCGACGCCGAGATCACCCGCGCCGAGCGCGCCCGCGACGGGTTCCTGATGACCCCCGGCCTGCCCGCGCTGGACGAATCGCCGCTGATGGTGCCGGGCAACCTGCACCAGCTCCTCTCGGTGCGCAGTGCCGAGCTTGATGCCGATCTGGTCTGCATCGGGCTGAATTCCGGGCGCGATGGCTACCGGCTGGGCAATTACGCCCGCGATCTGCTGCGCGCCCCGCCCATCGACCTGCTGATCGGCCGCGCCGGCTGACCTTCACCGATACCACCACAATCGAGCAACCGGGCACAAAGCCATGCCGATCCGGCCCTCTTTGCTCGGAAAGTATCCTGGGGGGTTCCGAGCGCCCGGAAATCAGCCCGGTGGGCCGATTTCAGCGAAGGAACGGGCGAAGCCCAAGCGTAGCGGTGAGGGGGCAACGCCCCCTGTCCCCGCCCGCAACCGCGCCACCGACCGGGCGGTCAGTGCCGCGGCACCACCGGGCCGAAGCGCGCGCGCAGCGCCTCGTCCACCCGTTCGGGGACGAATTTCGCCACATCGCCGCCCAGCCGCGCAATCTCCTTGACCAGCCGCGAGGCCACC
>SKNG01000058.1 GCA_007120685.1 Paracoccaceae bacterium
ACTGTCCCTCTTAGAAGCCCTGGACGTCCCAAAGCCTGCTTGAACCGCCTGATGTTGTGGCAATTCCAGAAATCGCCACAAGTGAATTCAATTACTTATCGGATTTGCTGTTGAACTTGGGAAATGCGCTGATGAGATCGCTGCGCGCGCCCCGGCGACCAATGTCTGGTTTTCCTTTTGCGGAGAGCCCTTGCTGCAGCCCGAGCGCTTGATCGAGATGCTGGATTATGGCCGACAGGTCGGGCTGACCTCGCTCAACCTGAACACCAATGGCATGCGGCTGAACGCGGGCATCGCCGATCGACTGCTGGACACCGGGCTTTCGACGATCGTGATCGGCATCGATGGCTTCACCAGGCAGACCTATGAAAGATATCGCTGCCTGGGCGACCGGGACCGCGTTTATGCCAATGTCGAATATCTGCTGCGGCAACGCGCGCGGCGCGAGAGCGGGCCGGAAATCATGGTCCAGTTCATCGAGATGGACGACAACAACAAGGAATTCGATGCCTATCGCGATCACTGGCTGGGGCTGGGCGCCACCGTCAAGCTGCGCCGCAAGCTCAGCTGGGGCGGTCGGTTCGACACCGCGATCGATATCGCCGATGAGGCGCGCATTCCCTGCCCCTGGGCGATCACGATGATGCATATGTTCTGGGATGGTCGCGTGCCGCGTTGCCCCGGCGATACCGAGGGCGAGGATGCGGCGGGCAACGCCTGGGATGACAGCCTGTCCGACCTCTGGGCGCGGCTCGGCCCCTATCGTCAGCACCATCTTGAGCGAAAGTTCGACCTGCTGCCCAGCCGCTGCGATACCTGCACCGACTGGAAAACGGGTGCCTCGCTGAAGCTGCGCCCGGATCGCGACAAGGCGCGGTCGCATGCAGGGCAATGTCGATGAGCACGCTCTATCTTTGCGCGGCCGGCAACCCCGAGGGCGTGCGCCTCGCGCTGGAGGTCAACGCCGCCGACCCGCGCTGGCAGAGGATCGTTTTGCTCGATGATGATCCCGCCCGGCATGGGCAAGAGATCCTTGGTGTGCGGGTTCTGGGGCCCTTCGCGGCGCTTGCCGATCATCGCGAGGGGGATGCGGCGGTCAATCTGGTGGCCCGCTCGACGCTGGGCAGGGACCGCGCGCGCGCCAGGATCGAAGGGTTCGGCATTGCGCTTTGCAGTCTTGTCCATCCTTCCATCAACTTGCACGGGGTGACGCTTGGCCATGCCGTGACCTTGTACGAGGGCTGCACGGTTTCCGCCCTTTCGGTGGTGCAGGATCATGCGGTGATCTTCACGCGGGCGGTGCTGGGCCATGGCGCATCACTCGGGCCGGGGGCCGTGCTTGGGCCGGGGGCCGTGATCAATGCGCGGGTGAAGGTCGGGGCGCGGGCCTATATCGGCACCAATGCCGCCGTCATGCCCGATCTCGACATCGGCGATGAGGCCACGGTCAGCGCCTGCTCGGCGGTGATCGCTCACGTGCCGGCCCGCGCCCTGGCGCTTGGCGTCCCGGCCGAGATCATGGGCGAGCCCGAGCCGGCAGCGGCGCCCGGCCCTGCGCCCGGCAGCGGCGCGGTGTCGCTCGACCTTGTGCAGGCGATCTTCGCCAGGGTTCTGGGGGCAGCGTCGATCGGGGCCGATACGGGCTTTTTCGAAGCGGGCGGGACATCGCGCCTGGCGCTCGACCTGCAGCGGCATCTGACGCAGGCGCTCGGGGTTTCGGTCTCTGTCGTGGATATCTTCCAGTGCCTGACGCCGCGCAGGCTTTGCGCGCATCTGACCTCGCGCCCGGGTCCGACGCCGCCCCGGACAACGACGCCGGACAGCGCCGAGCTTGTCCGCAGACGCAAGGCGATGCGCGTGTGACGATCCGCTGACAGGCACCAGCCGGCCCGTGGCAGCGTGCAATCGACCGATATCCGAAACATGGCCGCGCTGCCGCATGTCGGCCCTGCATCCACGAAGCAGGTCTCGGCGGCCGGATCAACGTTGCAACGGGCCCAGTTGCGCGGCATCCAGATCGTTCTCGTCCCAGACCCCCAGCAAGATGCCCTTGCGCCTGGATTTGCCCCGGCGCGCGATGAGTTGGGTGTCGGTAACCGTGGTCCGCTGCGCGGGGCGGCGCGCCCAGTCGGCCAGCCGTGCCCCGAGCCGGGCGCGGATATCCGCATGGGCCGGGCTGGTGCCCAGATCGATGAATTCCTGCGGGTCGGTTTCGGTATCGAACAGCATCGGCGGCAGGCCACCTTCGGCATGGATCAGCTTGTAGCGCCCGTCGAAGATCATGAAGAGCCGCGCCTGTTTCGGCGCAAGGTCAAGCCGGTCGGCCATCGGTGTGGCCGAATAGTCGTATTCGCTGATCACCACATCGCGCCAGCTATCGGGCACAGCGCCATGCAGGAAGGGCAGCAGCGAGCGACCCTCGATGACGTGATCGGGCACCTGCCCGCCGGCGGCCTCGATGAAGGTCGCGGCCAGGTCGATCGCTTCGACCAGCGCATCGCAGACCGTGCCGCGGGTGGCATCGGCCTGCGCTGTGGGGTCATAGACGATCAGCGGCACGCGCACCGAGGGATCGTGGAAAAGGTCCTTCTCGCCCAGCCAGTGATCGCCCAGATAGTCGCCGTGATCCGAGGTCAGCACGATCATCGTGTCCTCCATCCGCCCGGTTTCCTGCAGATGATCCAGCAGCCGGCCCAGATGGTCGTCGCATTGCGCGATCAGGCCCATATAGGCGGGGATCACCGCGCGCCTTACCTCATCGCGCGAAAATGCCCGGCCGATGGGGTTTTCCATATAGGCGCGGTAGACGGGATGCGGGTTGTCGCGTTCGCGTTCGTGGCGGGCGGCGGGCAACACGTCCTGCGGCCCGTAGAGGTCGTTATAGGGCGCGGGCACGATATAGGGCCAGTGCGGCTTGATATAGGAAAGGTGGCAAAGCCAGGGCCGCGCATCGGTCTGCGGATCGTTCAGGAAATCCAGCGCGCTTGTGGTCAGCCAGGCGGTTTCGCTGTCTTCCTCGTTGATATTGGCGGGCAGGCGGGCGTTCTTCATCAGCCAGCCCGAGGCCGGGCTGCCATCGGGGCCGATGGCGGCATTGGCGTGGCTCAGCCAGGGGTTCGGCCCCGGATAGCCGCGCGCCTTGAGCCATTCGTTATAGGGCGAGCGGCGGGTATCGTAGAACCCGTCCGGCCCTTCCGCCCAGAGCCCGTCATCGCGTTCCCAGATGTCGAAGCCGCACTCACTCACCCGCGCGCCGATCACGCTGTCGGGCGCCAGACCCAGCCGGGCCATGCCCTCGGCATCGGCCTGCATATGGGTCTTGCCGATCAGCCAGCTATCCATGCCGAGGCGGCGCAGGTGATCGCCCAGCGTGATCTCGCCCACCTTCAGCGGGAAGTTGTTCCAGGCGGCGCCGTGGGAATGCACGTAGCGCCCGGTATAGAAGCTCATTCGGCTGGCACCGCAGACGGGTGACTGCACATAGGCGCGGCTGAAGCGCACGCCCATTTCGGCCAGCCGGTCCATGTTCGGTGTGCGCATGGTGGGGTGACCGGCGCAGGACAGGAAGTCGTGGCGCAGCTGGTCATACATGATGAAGAGGATGTTGCGGATGCGGCGCATGGATGGGTCCGGGAATGATTGCCGGGGGTAGGGGGCTTTGCCCCCTCTTGGCCTGCGGCCTGGGGCTTCGCCCGTTCCTTACTGAAATTGCTCCACCGGAGCAATTTCCGGGCGAGCGGAACCCCCCAGAGTATTTTCGGCAAGATGAAGAAGCGGGCGCGGCGCCGGTTGCGGGCGCCGCGCCGGTTTCTCAGCGCGAGCCTTCGGGGATGGTGACGCCGATTTCCTCATAGTAGCGCAGCGCGCCGGGGTGCAGACGCATCCCGCCATCATGCACGGCGTAATCGAGGCTGACATTGCGCAGCCAGGGCTGGTTCTCGGCCTCGGCCTCGGCGGCCTCCCAGAAGCTGCGGGTGATCAGATAGACCGTCGCTTCGTCCAGATCGGCGCGCACGGTCACGCCGACGGCTGCGCCATGGGTGTAGACATCCTCGGTATTGACCACGCCATCGCCATAGGTGCCGGCGGGGATGACGCCGCGCTCGGCGCCGATGCGGGTGGTCATCGCCTGGGCGGGTTCGCTGGCCTCGAATTCTTCCGCACTCAGGCCAAGCAGGCGCAACTGGCTGGTCTGGGCAAGCTGTTCGACCTGCGGGAAGGGCGCGATGCCACCGTTGACGAAGACATCGAATTGCCGGTCCTGAAAGCCCTGCAGCGCCGAGGCCCAGGAGCCGCGGACATTCTCGTAATCCTCGCCCGCCGTCATGCCGGTCAGCCCTTCGATCCAGGCATGCGCCGAGGACCAGGCGCCGCCCCCCGGCGGGCCCAGAAAGACCGAGCGGCCGCGGATATCCTCGAGCGTTTCGATGCCGCTGTCGGCGCGGGTGATGTAGTGATACTGGCCATAGGGGAACCACATGATGAGGTTCAGGTTCTCGGCCAGTTCCGGGGCCTCGGGCATTGCCTGATACATGGCGCCGCCCTGGCGCATGAACTGGTAGATGATGGGCGAGGTCATGGACATGTCCAGCTCGCCCGCCGCGACCTCCATCTGGTGGCGGGTGGCCGCGCCGGTGGCATCGACATTGATGCGGTAGTCGGACTGCGCCTGATTGACCAGCGTGGCCATGGTGGTCATCACCAGATAGGCCGATGAGCCGGGCGCGATGGTCGCCATGCGCAGGGTCTCCTGCGCCGAGGCAGGCACGGCAAGCACCGCGAGGCAAGCGCCGGCCAGCGCGAATTTCGGTGAGTGTTTCATGGGGTTCCTCCTTGTTGATGGGTTGGGGCGAGGCGGCGCAAGCCGCGGATATTGAGGGCGATCAGGGCGAGTGCGGCGGCGAGCGATGGCAGGGCAACCACCGGGTCCGGGGCGATCAGGCCAAGGCCTGCAGCGATGCGTGCGGCGCGCCAGGCCATCGACAACGGGCGCCCCTCCCAGCCGCCGAGGCCGGTGACCAGCATCCAGGTCGTCAGCGCGAAGGCCGCGAGCGCCCGGGCCAGGCCGCCCGCGCTGAAATCGGGCAGGATCAGCAGCAGGTCCGGGTGCAGCACGAAGAAGAACGGGATGACGAAGCCCGCGATGGCCAGGCGCAGCGCGGTGAAGCCGGTCTCCATTGGCCCGGCGCCGGCGATGGGGGCGGCGGCGAAGGCCGCCAGCGCCACCGGCGGGGTGATGACGCTGAGCACGCCGAAATAGACCACGAAGAGATGCGCCGCCACCAGCGGCACGCCGAGGCGCTGCAGCGCCGGGCCCAGCACGATGGCAATCAAGAGATAGGCAGCACCCGGTGGCACCCCCATGCCCATGATCAGGCAGGCCCCGGCCACCAGCACCAGCGCCATGATCAGCGAGGTATCGGCCAGCGCCAGCACCCCTTCGGCAAAGCGCAGCCCCACCCCGGACATGTTGATCACGCCGATGACGAAGCCGATGGCGGCGGCGATGATCATGATCGTCGCCGCCGTGCGCCCGGCATCGACCAGCGCCGCCCACCAGCGCGAAGGGTTGCGAAAGGCCGGAAAGAAGGCCAGCGAGAGCACCACCGCCGAGCCCAGGGCGTAGAAGCCTGCATTCTGCGCCGTCCGCCCGGTCAGCAGCACCCAGATGATCACCCCCAGCGGCAGCCAGAAGGCGAGGCTGCGCAGCCAGTCCATCGCGGCGATGCGCGGCAGCTCGGAGGGCTTGGGCGGGGCGAGGTTCAGCCGCCGCGCCTCGACATAGACCACCGCGAAGAGCGAGGCATAATACAGGATCGCCGGGATCAGCGCGGCGGTGATGATATGCAGATAGGGAATGCCGGTGACATCGGCCATCAGGAAGGCCACCACCCCCATCACCGGCGGCATGATCTGCCCGCCGGTCGAGGCCG
>SKNG01000024.1 GCA_007120685.1 Paracoccaceae bacterium
GACGCCGGGGCGCGGCCCCGCCAACCGCCCGGCGCGCCCTTTACCGCTCGACGGCGGCAGCCAGAGAGGTGACCGACGTGCCATCGCCACTGGTCACCACCGCATAGTTCAACCGGCCGCTGGACCAGTAGGCCATCCGCTCGTCCTCCACCCGGGCGACGCGCAGCGCATAATCTGGCTGCGACGCCCGGCGCGGCGTCATCGAGACGGTGACCCGCTCGTCCTCGGGGTTACGGTAGTAGAAAACCGCAACCGGCTCTTCGTCGACCACGATAAGACGCGCCGATTCCACCCGGTACCCCAGCCGCTCCAGCTGCGGACTGTCGATGCGCTGCTGCATCTGGTCGGACAGCCAGGCCAGCGCCTCGTCCATGTTCTCGCCGCCGAACTCGGCGCGCTGGTGGGCAGCATGCATGTAGGCGTAATGCCCCGCCAGCGTCTGGCCGACAAAGCCGGGATAGGCGGCGCTTGTCAGCGACGGCCCCCGGTCATACAGCGCATGCGCCCCCCAGCCGGCGGCAAACAGGACCACGCTGGCGGCAATCTGGCGCAGCCCCGGCCCCAGCAGCGTGGCCCGCCAGCGGCGCCGTTGCAGCTTTTGCGCCAATTGCCGCTCCAAAGCCTCGATGCGCAGATCGGCCGGCTGCGTGTCGGCGGCGCGCGCGGCATCATGGATCAGATTGTCGAAATGGCGCCATTGCGCCACGGCGTCGCGGGCCTCGGCATCGCGCGACAGCCGCGCCTCCACCTCGGCCATCTTCTCGGGCGGCAAGGTGCCATCCACATAAGTCATCAAATCGATGTCCAGCGTCGGATCCCTGTGATTGGCCGTCGTCATGCGCCGCCCTCCTTGCGTTGCATCAGTTTCAGCTTGCCGGTCGCCACGCCCTGCACGATCCGGCGCAGCGCCTCGCGCCCGCGCGCCAGCCGCGACATGAAGGTGCCCAGCGGCACGTCGAGGCTGCGCGCCGCCTCGGCATAGCTCATCTCGCGCAGCGCGATCAGGATGATCGGCCCTCGCTGCGCCTCGGGCAACTGGTCCAGCGCGCCGAGCACCTGCTTGAGTTCCAGCTGTGTATGCTGGCATTCGCGGGCAATCGGCTCGGGCAGATCGGCGGCGGCATCGGCGCGTGTCTTCGCGCGGCGCAGGTCGCTGATATGGGTGTTGTGCAGGATGCGGAACAGCCAGGGGCGCAGGTCGGTGCCGGGCTGAAAGGTATCGGCCTTGGCGATCGCCTTGACCAGCGTTTCCTGCACCAGATCGTCGGCCGCCACGGTGTCACGGGTCAGCACCAGCGCATAGCGGCGCAGACTGGCAACATGGGTGTGCAGCTCGGATTTCAGGCTCATGTCAGCAAATCCCCGCGGTGGTTTGCAGTACATACGCAGCAGGCGCGCGTTTCATCCAAAAAAAAAATTGCAGGGCATTTTCCGCCACCGCGCCGGGATGAAAACCGCCGACCGCGCGTTCTTGGGGCAAGTACAGGAGAGAGAGATGGCGAATGATCTGATCGTTCGGCCGCAGGTGCCCGCCCCGCGGCCAAAGACCACCGTGCCGGGGCTGATCTTCGGCGACAGGCCACGGGTGATCGTCAAGCGCAGCGTGCTCTATCTGATCGCGGCGCTGGTGCTCTATTTCGGGGTCATCGGCAACCTGATGCACCGCATCGATGCCAATCTGGACTTCACGCCCCCCAACCCCATCGAGGGCGGCAGCCATGCCGTGAACATGGCCGAGGCGCTGATCCTGCGCGAAACGGTCGATAACCGCTGGACGGCCAACGACCCCATGTTCTTTCCCAATGCCTTCCATGACAACATGGACAATTACCAGCGCGGCATGATGCGGGCGATCAGCCGGTTCACGATGGAACTGGAAAACCAGATCGGCCGGCTGCGCGGATCGGGCGCCATCGACCGGGACCTGGAGCGGGCGGTGGGGCTGTTGCAATTTCCCACCGATCTCTGGCTCTTTGACTTCGACCAGTCCTTCCTGCCCATCCAGCCCGCCGATGTGCAGTATGAGGCCGGCGCCCGCGCGCTGCGAGCCTTCAACACCCGCGTCTCGCTTGGGCTGGCTGTGTTCGAGACCCGGCCCGACGCGCTGGCCATGACGGTGGAACGGATGGCGGGCGAACTGGGCTCGCGCGCGGCGATCGTGGACGAGCATGTCAGCCGCGACGGGTTCATCATCGACTTCGTTTCGGATGACATCTTCTACTTCAACAAGGGCATGGCCTATGCAAGCTATCTGCTGCTGCGCGAACTGGGACGGGATTTCCAGGAGGTGATCCGCGGCCAGGGGCTGAGCCGCGTCTGGCAGCAGGCGCTGGACAGCCTGCGGCTAGCCTCGCAGCAGCAGCCACTGATCGTGCTTAACGGGTCGGGTGCGAACAGCTTCTTCGCCAACCATCTGCATTTGCAGGGTTTCTATCTGAAACGCGCGATCCTGCAACTGGACGAAATCGCCCGCGTGATCCGCGCCAACTGACCGACATCGCCACGCGCGCGCTCTCTTCGGCACCCCGGCCCCCGTGGCCGGGGTCTTGCGTTGCCGGGGTGTTGCCTTGGCAAAGCGCCCCAGTCGCAACGGGCATCAAGGCAGCCGCGGGGCCGGGGCGACTGCTGCCGCCGAGAGGCCGGGCAGCGGGTGCCGCGCGCCCGTGAACGCAATAGAAGTGTAAGAGCGGTCGCATCTCTGACACCGCTTCCGGCTGATCGCCTCGGCCGCCGCGGGGTGACGCGCCTTCGAAGGCGCGTGCGAACGGGCTTTCGAAAGCCCGTTCTGCGTCGGTGTCCGTGCTTGCCTGGGGAATCAACCGGCAACCGTATGAACAGGTGCCGACGGTACAACGCAGGCAACGGTCACGCAGGCAAGGCAGGCTATCTTTTTTGGGGGGGCGCGGAAAAAGAAACGCCGGGTCGTGGCAGACCCGGCGATATCCTGTCAGGGCGGTGGATTACGGCAGACGCCTCATTCGGCGGCGATGGCGTGGCGGTGATCCCGCGCCTGCGCGTTGCCCTCGTCATCCTCGACGATGCGCAGCACATCGAGCACCAGTTGCGCCTCGCGCCGGGCGCGCAGTGCCAGGTCCTCGACATCCAGCGCCAACGTCGAGCGCGAGAAACCCAGCCGGTTCAACTGGCGCTCGTTCAGCCGCAGCAGGCTGGCGGTGATCACGGTCAGATCGCGCTCTTCGAGCCAGCGCTCGTAGCTTTCCTGATTGCGATGGAACACCCGGCCCCACCGACCGAGCAGACCATCCTTTTGCTTCCTGGCTACCGCGTGCTGCGGGACATTCGCTGTCATCGACATGGGTTCCTCCATCGGTTTGACGGCCTGATTACGCCCCGGCCCGGGGTTTAATCCCGCCGTCACCGCAGCGTGAACGCCAAAGGCGATTTTCGCTGCACCGCAGGATGAAATCCGCCCCCGGCGCGTATGTCACGTAATCACACGCGGGCCGTGTCGCCTATGGCCGTGCCTGCCCGCTTCCCACCCCTTGCCGAACAGGAAAGGCCCGATGCCTCGGACACAGAGCCCTGCGACGAACGCCGCGAAACCCGCTGAGCCGCGCGCGAACCTGGTCACGGTTCCCGCCGACCGGCCAAGTGCGCCGGCGCGCTGGCGGCGGTTTCTGGCCGTGGCGGCGGTGCTGGCGCTGATCTGGGCCGCGCTGACCGGTTTCCGTGCCGATGCGCTGGCCTTCGGCGTGCCGGCCGTGCTGGCCGGCGCGGCGCTGGTTTTTGCCATGCCGCCCAGCCCCGGCTGGCGGCTCAGCCCGCGCGGATTGCTGGCCTTCGTGCTGTGGTTCGCCGTGCAGTCTGTGAAAGGCGCGGTCGATGTGGCGCTGCGCGCCGCGGCCCCGCGCATGAGGCTGCGCCCGGGCTTCCGGACCTATCCGCTGGCCCTGCCCCAGGGCGCGCCGCAGGTGATGTTCCTCAACACCATCACCTTGCTGCCGGGCACCCTGTCGGCCGAAATCGCGGGCGATCAGGTGATCGTCCACATGCTGGATACCAGCGCCGATCTGAAGGCCGATCTGGGCGCGCTGGAAGCCCGCATCAAAGCCCTCTTCGCGCTGAACTGAAAACAGGGAGTTCACCCCAATGCCGCTTTTCCTTGCCCTGATCCTGGTCCTGCTGCTGGCGAGCATCCTGGCCGGGCTGATCCGCGTGCTGCGCGGCCCGGCCCCGGCCGAACGCATGCTGGCCGCGCAACTGTTCGGCACCGCCGCGGTGGCGATCCTGCTGATCCTGTCGCAGATGATGGCGATGCCGGCACTGCTGGACGTGGCGATGGTCTTTGCGCTGCTGGCCGCCGTCACGCTGATCGCCTTCATCGTGCTGGCGGGGCGGAGGGCGGGCTGATGCTGGGGCTTTTCGCCGCCGCGCTGATCGGGTTCGGCACGGTGTTCTTCATCGCCGGCACGCTGGGCCTGTTGCGCTTTCCGGACATCTTCTGCCGGCTGCACGCCTTGACCAAGGCCGACGGGCTGGGCCTGGCGCTGATCGCGCTGGGCGTGGCGCTGATGGCCGGCACCTGGGCCGAGGTGCTCCGCATCGCCCTGATCTGGTTCTTTGTCGCCTTGGCCAGCGCCACCAGCGGCCATCTGATCGCCGCCCATGCCCGCCAGACCATGCAGGAGGTGGGGGGAGCCGATGACTGACCCGCTGATCCTGTTCGATCTGCTGCTGGCGCTCTCCATCGTGGCGCTGGCCGTCACGGTGATGGCGGTGCGCGACCTCTTCGCCGCCATCGTGCTGTTCATCATCTTCGGCCTGTTCTCGGCGCTGGCCTGGGTGCGGCTGTCGGCACCCGATGTGGCCCTGGCCGAGGCTGCCATCGGCACCGGCGTCACCGGCGCGCTGCTCTTGAAGACGCTGCACCATGTCCGCCATGTCACCGGCACGCTGAACCGTCAGGTGGCGCTCAGCCTGACCCCGGCCGTGCCGGTGCCGATGCCGGTGATCTGGGTCAATGCCGCATTCTGCGGGCTGATCACGCTGGGGCTGGCCATGGCCTTGCTGGGGGCGCCGCAGGCCGGGCCGGGCTTCGATGCGCTGGTGGCCGAGGCGATGCCGCAAAGCGGGGTCGAGCATCCGGTCACCGCCGTGCTGCTGAACTTCCGCGCCTATGACACGCTGATGGAGGTGGTGGTGCTGCTGGCTGCCGTGATCGCCGTCTGGCAGATCGAGCGCGGCCTGTCCGATGCCCCCGCCCCGGCGCTGGGTGAGGTCTTCCAGGGGTTCGCGCGGCTGACGCTGCCGGCCATCATCGTTGTCGGCACCTATCTGCTGTGGAAGGGCGCCGAGGCCCCGGGCGGCGCCTTTCAGGGCGGCGCGGTGCTGGCGGCGGTGGGTCTGTTGCTGCTGCTGTCGCGGCTTTACGTGCCCCAGCCCTCGCATCGCCCGGTGGCGCGCTGGGCCTTCGTGCTGGGCACCGGGGCCTTTGCCGCCGTCGCGCTGCTGGTCACCGGCGGCGGGCGGGTGGCGTTCCAGTATCCGCTGGAACACGCCAAGACCCTGATCCTGCTGATCGAGGCGCTGGTGACCATCTCCATCGCCGTCACCCTGGCCGCGCTCTTCCACGGGCGCGAGCCGGTGGCGCTGCGCATCGAAGGAGGCCGCGACGATGCCTGAGCTTGCCGCCGAACTGACCCCCGCCGTGATCTACGGGCTGACCGGGGTTGCCATCTTTGCCATCGGGCTGGTGGCCGCACTTTGCGCGCAGGACCGGCTGCGCCGGGTGCTGGCGCTGAAACTGGCCTCGGTCGGCGCGGGGTTCATCCTGATCACCGCCGCCTGGCGCCTGCCGCCGGCGGCGCCCGATCCGGTGCCGCACGCGCTGGTCATCACCGGCATCGTGGTGATGGTCAGCGCCACCGCCGTCGCCCTTGCCCTGATCCGCCGCCTGCA
>SKNG01000285.1 GCA_007120685.1 Paracoccaceae bacterium
CTAGACAGTGTTGATGCAGAGTTCCAAAAAAGCTGCATCCGCATGGCAGCAGGGCGTCGCCCGGCCGGCTGCTCGCCGATGCCACCGCCGCTGCCTTGATGTCGACACGGCAGGCGAGGACGCGGCGCGCAAGCGATAACCGGCAGAATTGATCAAGGGGCAAAAGCCATGGCCAGTTTCTTCAGTGACGACCAGCACGCGATCCGTGAAAGCATCCTGCGCCTGTGTGCCGGCTTCGGCGACGCCTACTGGAAGGACCGCGACGCCGATGGCCGCTTTCCGCATGAATTCTGCGACGCCATCGCCGAAGCCGGCTGGCTGGGCATCGCCCTGCCGCAGGCCTATGGCGGCAGCGGCCTGGGTGTTGCCGAGGCGGCGGCCATGGTGCAGGCAATCGCGGAATCGGGTGCCGGCAACGCCGGTTTCGCCTCCATCGCCATCAACATCTTCGGTCTTCATCCGGTGGCCGCTTTCGGCACCGAGGAACAGAAACAGGGCTGGCTGCCGCGCATGATCCGGCGCGAGGATATCGCCTGTTTCGCCGTCACCGAGCCCGATGCGGGGCTGGATACCACGCGGCTGGCCACCACGGCGGCGGACCGGGGCGATCACTTCCTGCTGCGCGGCCAGAAGATCTGGACCTCTACCGCGCAGGTCGCCAACAAGATGCTGATCATCGCCCGCACCAGCGAGATCGGCGCCACATCCCGGCCCATCGACGGCCTGTCGCTGTTCTATACCGATCTGGACCGGCGCCATGTCGAGGTCCGCGAGATCGAGAAGATGGGGCGGAAATGCGTCGATTCGAACCAGCTGTTCATCGAGGATCTGCCAGTCCCGCGCGCGCATCTGATCGGCGAGCCGGGCAAGGGGTTCCGCTATCTGCTGTCCGGGTTGAATGCCGAGCGGATTCTGATCGCGGCCTCGTTGGTGGGGCTGGGGCGCTGCGCCCTGCAGCGCGCGGCCGCCTATGCGCGCGAGCGTGTGGTCTTTGGCCGGCCGATCGGCCAGAACCAGGGCATCCAGCACCCGCTGGCCGAGGCGTGGGCGGAACTGGAGGCCGCCAACCTGATGGCGTTTCACGCCGCAGGGCTGTTCGACGACGGCCGGCCCTGCGGGGTCGAGGCCAACGCGGCCAAGTATCTTGCCGGCGAAGCCGCGTTCAAGGCCTGCACAACGGCGGTGATGACGCATGGCGGGATGGGCTATGCCAAGGAGTATCATGTGGAGCGCTATCTGCGGGAATCCCTGATTCACCGCATCGCGCCGGTCACGCCGCAGCTTGCCCTGTGCCATATCGCCGAACAGGCGCTGGGACTGCCCAAGTCATACTGACCCCGCTTCCGGTTGATCGCTCCCACCGGCGCGGGGTGACGCGCCTTCGAAGGCGCGTGCAAACGGGCTTTCCAAAGCCCGTTTTTCGTCATTGCCCATGCGTCCCGAGCCAATCAACCGGACATCGTGTGACCGGTCGGGGCCCCCTTGTTTTCCGTGCGTGCAGACCTCCGCGTGGAAACCACCGGCGGTTCCGGGTCGGTTACAGCGTCAGGAAGGTGCGATGCCTTGTTTCTGTCGGATCGATGGAAGAGTGGTGCCGCTGAAGGGACTCGAACCCCCGACCCCATCATTACGAATGACGTGCTCTACCAGCTGAGCTACAGCGGCACTCTTTCCCATCTGGACCGGCCATCAACCGCGCCATCGCAAGGCGCCTGCCTCCGGCCAGGCCGATATGTCGCCGCCCGGATGATCGGAACCAACGATCATGCAAAACTGGTCCGAAACCCCGCCAGCGCGACGCCTGACCGTCTAATCGCTGGCACGGCCCCATGCAAGGGCCTATCGCCCGCATCAGACGCCGGCGTGGACCTGCGGGGCGGACTCCCTGGCCGCGCTCAAGAGCGTGATGGGTCAGACACGGTGTCTTTTTTCTCGGCGTCCGCCGGCTCTGCCGTTGGCTTCACGTCCGCATCCTCGGTTTCTGCGGCGACAGTTTCGGCATCGTTTGACGCATCGGACACGGGCTCGGCCTCCTGCGGCGACACCTCCTCTGCCGAGTCCCGAGGCGCCTGCAGGGCACCCACGATCAGCGGCAGCATCTCGGTACCGGTGGCGCTGGGCCCGGAACTGTCCGGCGGGCGCTTCCAGGTCAGCGTGTCGAAGCTGCCGCAGTTTTCGCAGATCGCCACCCAGCGCGCGTGGATGTGCTGACAGCTGTCGCACACCCATTGCGGCCCGCGCGGCGCGGTCAGCGCCCGTGCCAGCCAGCCGCGCACCACCGCGTCCTCAGAGCCCTCGCCGCGTTCGATGGCGGCCATGATCGTCATCGCCCGCTGGCTGGGCGCGGTTTCATGGATATTGCCCATGGCGCGGCGGGCGCCGGGGAAGTCCTCGGCGCTGATCAGAAGCTCGGCCCGGGTAAGCTTCGCCTCGTCGCCATCATTGTAGGAAAACAGCTTCTCGAACCGCTTGACCCGCGCTGCCGGCTCCTCGGCCGGTTCAACCTCGGCAAAGGCCTGCGCCAGCTCCGGATGCGGGGCCAGTTTCCATGCCTTCTTCAGCAGGTTGCCGGCCTGCCGCTTGGCCCCACGCGCCAGATGCGCGCGTGCTGCCATCACCGCCGCAGGCACCAGCCCCGGCGACAACCGATGCGCCTCGATCGCCAGATCCTGCGCCATGCTGGTGGCACCCTGATCAGCATAGACCTGCGCCTGCTGCAAGGCCAGCACGGCATCGCGGCGGTAGAACACGTCCTTCGGCAACCGGCCGCTGCGCTTGACCTCTGAGAGGGTGCGCCGCGCGCCCTGCCAATCGCCGGTGCGGTTCTGAAGCTGCAACAGCAGATCCTGCGTGCCGCCATGCGCCGGACGCAGGGCCAGCGCCTTTTCGGCCAGCTTGCGCGCCTTGCCGTCATCGCCCGCCTCGATCTGTTGGCGGAGCAGGCCCTGCACCCCCACGAAGCGGCCGCGATCCTCGGCCAGCAGGGCCTTGTAATAATCGGCGGCCAGCGCGGTGTTGCCTTTTGCCTGCGCCGCCTGGGCCATCAAGAGATTGGTCAGGGTGCGGTTTTCCAGCAGTTTTTCCGCCTTGCGCCCCTTGGCAAAGGCCGTCTCGCCCTCGCCGGCGGCCAGCGCCAGAAACCCGTCCGACAGCGCCTCCAGCCCGCGGCGTTTGCGCGAGCGTTCGAAAAAGCGGCTGATCGCGGTGTCGTCGCCGTTGATGAAGCGCAAGGTGGCTACCAGCAGGCCGATCAGCTTCAGCAACAACCAGAGCACGAAGACCAACGCCAGCGCCGCCAGCGCCGCCTGCAACGGGCCCAGGTTCAGTTCCAGGTCGGCCACGGCAATGCGTAGGCCATAGGGGCTGTCCATCAGGCGCTCGGCGCCGAAGGTCAGGCCGGCGACGGCCAGCAGGAACAGGGCGATCTTCAGAACGGTCCAAAACATGCGATGATATCCTTATTCCGTTCCCAGATCGTCCCGCAGGGTTTCCAGCCCTTGCAGGGCCGTCAGCCGCGCCTGTGCCTGCGCCTTCCACTCCGACAGGACGGCCGTTGATTCCGCGGGCAGCGCCTGCAGCGTTTCCAGCGTCTCTGCGAGCTGACCCTGCCGCAGTTGCGCCTCGGCGCGAGAAAGCAGCGCGTCGGGGTCGTCGCCATCGCGCGGGGCCAGCGAGCGCGCGCCGGTCTGCTGGCGCAGGAAGCCGATCACCCGGTCGCCGACCCCGGCATCGGGCGGCGGCGGCGCGGTATTGAGCGCAGCGCGGGCGAGATCCGGAAAACTGTCCTGCAGTGCGCCCAGCGTCGCCAGGCCGTCGGCAAAGGCGTCCAGCCCCTCGGGCGGATCGGTGACGGCGGCGATATCCTGCAAGGCGGCAGGCTCGGCGGCGCCGCTTTCGGCCGCCGCTGTCAGCCGGGCCAGCGCCGCGCGGGCGGCGACGCGCTGTTCGACGCGGGCCAGTTCATCAGCCGCATCGCTGATTTCCTGCGCGCGGGTTTCCTGTTCGGCGCGCGCCTCGGCCATCGCCTCGGCAACCGCTGCATCGATCCGCTCGTCCAGCGCGGCGCCGTCGGCGCCCTCGAGCGCGGTGACGCGCTCGGCAAGCCGGCTCAGGTCTTCAGTGGCCAGGTCCAGCTCGGGGAGCGCGGCAAGCGCGGATTCGACACCGCCCAGCCGTTCGGCCAGCGACGCAAGCGCCTGGGTGTTGCCTGCCGTGTCGTCCCGTGTGCCTTCCAGGGCGGTTTCCAGCGCGTCGATACGCGCGTCCGCTTCAGCCGGCAGCGCCGGCGCCGCGTCGGCGGCGACCCGTTCGACCTGGTTTTCCAGCGCAGCGATACGTTCTTCCAGCGGTTGCAGGGCGCTGTCCACCGAGCTTTGCACCGTTTCAGCCACATCGGCTGCCGGGTCGGGCGCTGGGCGCTCTTCCAGCGCGACGATCCGTCGTTCCAGTGCCGGGTCGCTGGCCGGCTGCCAGCCTTCGGGCAGGAAATAAAGCACGGCCCCAGCGCCCAGCCCCGCCGCCACGATACCCCCCAGCAAGGGTGCCATGAACCCGCCGCGCCGGGACGGCGGGGGCGGGGGCATCGCCGGCGCCGAGGGGATTGCCCGGTCGGGCTCGTCCTGCTGCGTCTGCGCCGTGGCCTGTGGATCGGTTCCGGCTTGCTCGTCCGTCTGCCCGGTCTGCGCATCGCCTTGAGGGCCCGAAGACCCAGGGCCTGCCCCGTCCGCCGGCGCCGCGTCGGTGGTGGCAGTCTCGGCGGCATCGGTGCGAGCGGTGTCAGCAGGCTCGGCCGGGGTGGCCTCGTCCGTCGGCGGCTCGGGCGATGTGGACCCGGGGTCCTGCCCCTCCTCACGTGCGTCAGGCTGCGTGATGGCGGGCTCTGCTGTTTCGTCTTCTCTCGTACTCGCCGGCTGTTCCACGGCCTCGCCCGGCTCGGCGGCGGGCTTGGCGCCGGTCGCATCGGCGTCGGCGGGTGTTTCGTTTTGCGGTGTGCCGGGGCGTTCCGACCCGTCAGAGGCGGGTTGCTGGAGGGGGTCCTCAACACGGTCCGTTGCGTCAGGCGGCACGGCCGCAGAAGCGCGGGCGCCGTCCGTTTCCGGTTGTTCCTGGTCCGCTTCCGCGTCCCTTTTCCCGGAACCTCTTGCCCGTCTTGCCATTCACCCCTCCGAATCTACCTGCCGCGGGGCAAACCCCGAGATCGGCGAGAGCTTATCCGCTGTCTTCTGCAGCCTCAAGGCTCGCATCCCGCCTGCGACAACGCCGCTGCCACCGCGGTCAACATGGCGGCGGCGTCTGGTGACGTGGCGAGCTTTGTGCGCGGTTGAAAGGCATCGGGAAGCCGCGCCGCGCAGGCCGCGCTGATCGCCACCGGGCGCAGCCCGCCCATCTGCGCCACCCCTGCCTGCCGCGCCAGCGCCTGCGCCGCGCGGGGCGAAAACAGCGGCGCGATGACCCGCCTGGCCGCCAGTTCCGCGGCCAGCCCGACGGGCCAGTCCCGGCTTTGCGCCTCGTAGACGGCAACGCCGCGGATGCCGATGCCGTCGGCGTCAAGCGCGGCCGCCAGATCCCGCGCCAGATGCCGGCCATGGGCATGCACCAGCGGCGCCTCCGGCCGGTGCCGGCGCAACCAGTCGATCAGCCGGCGGGCATCGCCGCCCGCTTCCTGCGCGCGAAACCCGGCGGCGCGGGCCGCGCGCGCCGTGCCCGGTCCGACGCAATAGGCAGTCAGGCCGGCAATCCCGGGCACATCCGCCAGCATCGGGACAGCATTGGCCGAGGTCAGCACCAGCCCCCTGGCGCGGTCGAAGATGCGCGGATCGAAGGGCAGGGGGGCGATCTCGCTCAATGGCGCGATGCGGGTCTCATGCGGCGGGCAGGCCGCGCGCGCTTCGGCGGCAAA
>SKNG01000290.1 GCA_007120685.1 Paracoccaceae bacterium
GCCATGACGCCGGAAAGAAGCGGCGTGCCGAACAAAGGCCGCGAGCCGCTTGACGAGAACTTGACGCCATCATTGGTCACGGCTCGATCGCTCCTGTCTGCGCCATACCCTCTTTCGAGGGAGTTGGCGCTTGTCATTGGCTCGTTACTGAGCCGCCTGGTCATAGGCTTGCAGCCCGCAGGCCGCCAGCGCGTCCACGATGTTGCTCGTTACCACATCGGCGCCGGTCTCCCGGCAAAGGTCATCATCCAGTTCCGCCAGCGGCCCCCCCAGTACCACCGGAACGCCGCTAGGCGCCATCCGTTGCACGCTTTTTATCAGTTTTCTACAGGAATCAAGGTTTGACCGGTTTGCCATCGACACAAACACAGCGTCATATCCCCCATCCGCCACCAGCGCCGCAACCCGGACCGGCGGCACCATCAACTGCAGGTTGACCGACACGCCCAACCGGCGCAACTGATGCGCGGCGATCAGCGAGCCCAGCGTATGCTGCTCGCGCTCGGGCACTGCCAGAATGACGCGCGCGTCGCTGACATAGTCCGAATGGTCGGCCGCCCAGGCGCGGCCCAGTTCGCGCAGGATCGCCTGCAGGCGCGCGATGGCAACGGTGGTCGACAGGATATCCAACTCGCCTTCGTGCCAGGCGTGGCCCAGCCGACGTGCTGCCGCGGGTATGTAGATATCCACCACGCGCTCTGCCGGCAGGCGCTGATCCTGGATCAATCCGTATATCGCGTTCAGAACCCCCTGGTCGCCGCTGCGCGCGTGGCGCACCATCAGGCCCAGCAATTCCTTGCCGGGACGGCCGGTCTCGATCACGGGTCGGTCGGCGATTCGCGCCACGACGCGCAAGGCAAAGCGTTCCAAGTCGGCATCGCCGAAGGAGTGGCGCGCCTCTGTAAGTTGTGCAATTCCATCCATAGGATGCCCCCCCCCGGAGAGACGGCATTCTGCGGGCCATTCCTTTATTCGGGCCGCAGTTGCGTCACACCGTCAACACTCACAGAATCGCCGGCGCATGTCAAAGGAAACTTACACTTTGCCTTTTCCGAGAGCCGGAACCGGGGGCTCCAGCAACCCCGGACCCTGTTTTTCCCCAAGAATCTACGATCTCGATCAAGTTTTTGTCGCGAAGGGCTGACAGAAGGGCGCGCTGTCAACCAAAAAACTGTAAATTGAGATTGACACTTAATGTGCCAACGTTAAACTCCATGGCAAGACGACAGCCGGGGGGAGTGCCGCATGGCACAGGGTATCAATCACAACGCGGGGGGCGTCAGGCTCTACACCGATGAACAGCGCCGCCGCCGCGACGCATCGCGCTGGACGATGGTTCAGGGGGTGCTGGCGCCCGTGCAGTTCGTCATCTGCATTGTCTCGGCCGTGCTGGTGGTCCGCTTCCTGATGACCGGCGAAGGCTACGTGGCCGCCACCGTTTCCGTCGTCATCAAGACCTTCGCGCTCTACACCATCATGGTCACTGGCGCGATCTGGGAAAAAGAGGTGTTCGGCCAGTACCTTCTGGCGCCGGCCTTCTTCTGGGAGGACATGGTCAGCTTCCTGGTGATCGCGCTCCACACCATCTATCTGGTGGCGCTTTTCGCCGGCTCCATGACGCCAGAGCAGCTGATGATCACCGCGCTGGTGGCCTATGCGCTCTACACCGTCAATGCCGCGCAGTTCATCTGGAAACTCCGTCAGGCCCGCCTGTCGGCCCCGCAGCCGCAGGAGGTCCCGGCATGAGCACCGGTTGCCGCAACGCCCCCGTCCTGAAAGAGCGCGGCCAGCGCGAGGTGTTCTGCGGCCTGACGGGCATCATCTGGCTGCATCGGAAGATGCAGGACGCGTTCTTCCTTGTGGTGGGCAGCCGTACCTGCGCGCATCTGCTGCAATCGGCTGCCGGCGTGATGATCTTTGCCGAACCCCGCTTCGGCACGGCGATCATGGAGGAAAAGGATCTGGCCGGCATGGCCGATGCCAATGCCGAACTGGACCGCGAGGTGGCACGCCTGCTGGCCCGCCGCCCCGATATCCGGCAGCTGTTCCTGGTCGGCTCCTGCCCGTCCGAGGTCATCAAGCTGGATCTGGCCAAGGCCGCCGAACGCCTGAGCGTGGCCCATGCGCCGCATGTGCGGGTGCTCAACTACTCGGGCTCGGGCATCGAGACGACCTTTACCGAAGGCGAGGATGCCTGCCTCGCCTCGATGGTGCCGGTCCTGCCGCAGACCGAGGCAAAGGAGCTGCTGCTGGTCGGCGCCCTGCCCGATGTCGTGGAAGATCAGGCGCTTGACCTGCTGGCCCGGATCGGCGTTTCGCCCGTCCGCTGCCTGCCCGCGCGCCGCACCGATGATCTGCCGGCGGTTGGCCCCAACACCCGCTTCGCGCTCGCCCAGCCCTTCCTGGGCGAAACCGCCGCGGCACTCACCCGCCGCGGGGCGCAGCGCATCGACGCCCCCTACCCCTTCGGCGCCGAGGGCAGCACCCTCTGGCTGAAGGCCGTCGCCGCCGAATTCGGCATCGCACCGGAAGTCGTCGATCAGGTGACCGCCGCCCCCCGCGCCCGCGCCGAAAAGGCTGTGGCGGCGGCGGCCGAGACGCTGCGCGGCAAGCGCATCTTCTTCATGCCCGACAGCCAGCTGGAAATCCCGCTCGCCCGCTTCCTGACCCGCGAATGCGGCATGCAGGCGGTCGAGATCGGCACCCCCTATCTGCACGCCGATATCCACGGCGCCGAGCTGGACCTCATCGCCCCCGGCCCGGTGCTGTCCGAAGGCCAGGATGTGGATAAGCAACTGGACCGCGTCCGCGCCGCCCGGCCGGATCTGACGGTCTGCGGCCTCGGCCTTGCCAACCCGCTGGAATCCGAGGGGCTGGCCACGAAATGGGCGATCGAACTCGTCTTCACCCCGGTCCATTTCTACGAGCAGGCCGGCGACCTCGCCGCGCTCTTCGCCCGCCCCCTGCGCCGCCGCGCCGCCCTTTCCGGCCTCGCCCCGCATCTGGAGGCAGCCGAATGACCCGCCCCCTCATCTTGCCCCAAATACGCAAGGCCGAACGCCAGCCATGAAACTCGCCGTCTGGACATATGAAGGCCCGCCCCATGTCGGCGCCATGCGCGTCGCCACCGGCATGCAGGGGCTGCATCTGGTGCTGCACGCCCCGCAGGGCGACACCTATGCCGATCTCTTGTTCACGATGATCGAACGGCGCGGCCACCGCCCCCCGGTCAGCTATACCACCTTCCAGGCTCGTGATCTGGGCGCCGACACGGCGGGCCTCTTCAAGTCCGCCTGCCAGGACGCCTATGACCGCTTTAAGCCGGAAGCCCTGCTCGTCGCCGCCTCCTGCACCGCCGAACTGATCCAGGACGACCCCGGCGGGCTGGCCGAGACCATGGGCCTGCCGGTGCCGGTGATCCCGCTGGAACTGCCCAGCTATCAGCGCAAGGAAAACTTTGGCTGCGACGAGGCTTTCCTGCAGATCGCCCGCGCGCTGGCGCAGCCGATGGCGCGCAGCGAACAGGTCAGCTGCAACATCCTCGGCCCCACGGGCCTCGGCTTCCGCCACCGTGACGATATCACTGAGATCGCAGCGCTTCTGCGCGAGATGGGCATCACGGTCAACATGACCGCCCCGATGGGCGCGCGGCCCTCGGACATCGCCCGCATGGGGGCGGCGCATTTCAACGTGCTCCTCTATCCGGAGACCGCCGAATCCGCCGCCCGCTGGGCCGAAAAGACCCTCGGCCAGCCCTTCACGAAAACCATCCCCATCGGCTCCCGCGCCACCCGCGCCTTCATCGAGGAGGTGCGCGCGCTCTCCGGCAGCACCGCCCCGGTCGATGACAGCCGCCTGCGCCAGCCCTGGTGGGCGGCCTCGGTGGACAGCACCTATCTGACCGGCAAGCGCGTCTTCATCTATGGCGACGGAACTCATGCCATGGCCGCCGCCCGCGTCGCGCGTGACGAGATGGGGTTCGAGGTCGCGGGCCTGGGCTGCTACAACCGCGAACAGGCCCGCCCGCTGCGGGCGCTTGCGCGGGAAATGGGCGTCGAGGCGCTGGTCACCGACGATTATCTGGAGGTCGAGGCGGCGATCGAGGCCGCCGCGCCAGAGATGATCCTCGGCACCCAGATGGAGCGCCATATCGGCAAGCGCCTGGGCATTCCCTGCGCGGTGATCTCGGCGCCGGTGCATGTCCAGGACTTCCCCGCCCGCTATTCGCCGCAGATGGGGTTCGAGGGCGCGAATGTCCTCTTCGACACCTGGGTGCATCCGCTGGTCATGGGGCTGGAAGAGCACCTGCTGGCCATGTTCCGCGACGATTTCGAATTCCACGATGCCGCCGGCCCCTCGCATCACGGCGGCCACGCCCCGCAGGCGGTCCATCAGGACGCCGCGCAACCGGCCGAGCCCGCGCCCGCCGCGACAGCGGCGGCGGCCGAGGGGGGCTCGATGCCCCCCGAGGCCGCGCCCCCCTCCCCGGTCACCCCGGCCACCAACAACGTCATCTGGCTGGCCTGCGCCGAAAAGGAACTGAAGAAGATTCCCTTCTTCGTGCGCGGCAAGGCCCGGCGAAATACCGAAGCCTTCGCATCCCAGCAGGGCCTCAGCGAAATCAGCGTCGACACGCTCTACGAGGCGAAGGCGCATTATGCTCGATAGGGCCCCCATAACCCCGGCCGCGCGCCCCTACCGCTTCGTCGTGGTCACGCTCGATGCCCATGCCGCCGGCCCCGCCGCGCGCGTCCTGCCGCGCCTGGCCGCCGATTTCCCGGGGCTGGAGGTGTCCATCCACGCCGCCGCCGAATGGGCGGGCAATCCCGCCGCGCTGGCCGAGGCGCGCCAGGATATCGAACGCGCCGATATCGTGGTCGCCAACCTCCTCTTCATCGAGGAACACATCACCGCCGTCCTGCCGCAACTGACCGAGGCGCGCGCCCGGGCCGATGCCTTCATCGGCGTCATCGCCGATCCGCAGATCGTGAAGCTGACCCGCATGGGCGATCTGGACATGGCCGCGCCACCCTCGGCACTCGGCAAGCTGATGAAGAAGCTGCGCGGCGCCAAGGACGGCAAGCCGGCTTCCGGCGAGAAGCAGATGGCCCTGCTGCGCCGCCTGCCGAAGATCCTGAAATTCATTCCCGGGAAGGCCCAGGACCTGCGCGCCTGGTTCCTGTCGATGCAATACTGGCTGGGCGGGTCCGACGACAATATCGAGGCGATGATCCGCTTTCTCGTCGCCCGCTACGCCCGCCGGCCGGAATGGCGCCAGGTCCAGGCCGCAGCACCCGTCGATTACCCCGATGTCGGCCTCTACCACCCCGATGCCGCCGACCCGCAGCACGGCCGCATCACCACCGACATCAGCCGCCTGCCCCGCCCCGCCAACCATCGCGGCACGGTGGGCCTGTTGATGATGCGCTCCTATATCCTGGCCTCGGACACTGCGCATTACGACGCCGTGATCCGCGCGCTGGAGGCGCAGGGCCTGGCCGTGATCCCGGCCTTCGCCAGCGGGCTGGACGGACGCCCGGCGATCGAGGCCTATCACCAGGGCCGGATCGACGCGCTGATCTCGCTGACCGGGTTCAGCCTCGTGGGTGGCCCCGCCTATAACGACAGCCCCGCAGCGGTGGAAACGCTGACCAGGCTGGACGTGCCCTATCTGGCCGCGCACCCGCTGGAATTCCAGACGCTGGGTCAATGGGCGGCCTCGGCCGGGCTGGGGCCGGTCGAGACCACGATGCTGGTCGCGCTGCCCGAAATCGACGGGGCGACCAACCCCACCGTCTATGCCGGGCGCCATGGCGCCGACGGCTGCACCGGCTGCCCGCAGGGGTGTCACGCAGCCACCGACGGCCACGCCAAGGCGA
>SKNG01000035.1 GCA_007120685.1 Paracoccaceae bacterium
AGGTCGCGGGCCAGGGCGCAGAAGGCTTCCAGCCCGATTTCCTCGGCCCGCGCCGTGGGCGGGATGCCCAGCCGGGCAAGCCGCTGCTCGATCCCCGGATCGAGCCCGCGCAGCGCCGCGCGCAGCATCTTGCGGCGCTGGTTGAAGGCGGCGGCGACCACGCGTTCCAGCATGGCCGGGTCGGCCGGAAAGCGGGGTTCCGACAGGGCGGTGACATGAACCACGGCCGAGGAGACCTTGGGCGGCGGCGAGAAGGCCTCGGGCGGCAGGGTCAGCACGATGCGGGCCTGCGTGCGCCACTGCGCCAGCAGGGCGAGGCGCCCATAGGCCTTGCTGCCGGGGCGGGCGGTGATGCGCTCGG
The DNA here is from genome assembly GCA_007120685.1 of Paracoccaceae bacterium. Lineage (GTDB taxonomy): Bacteria > Pseudomonadota > Alphaproteobacteria > Rhodobacterales > Rhodobacteraceae > Pararhodobacter. The sequence continues at coordinate 362 of SKNG01000035.1, forward strand.
CGACCTCGCGCTGGAACATCAGGGTGAGCGATTGCCAGAAGGGCGGCCATGCGGGCGGGGTGAGCCAGCGCACCAGCAGTTCGGTGCCGACATTGTAGGGCAGGTTGGCGACGATGCGGATCGGCGGGGTGAGATGCGCCAGCGGGTCGATGGCAAGCGCGTCGCCCTGCAGGACGGTCAGGCGGCCGGGATGGGCCTGGGCGATCTGTTGCAGCGCGGGCAGGCAGCGGGCGTCCTTTTCGATGGCCAGCACATGGCGCGCGCCCTCGGCCAGCAGACCCCGGGTCAGCCCGCCGGGGCCGGGGCCGATTTCCAGCACGTCGCAGGTGCTCAGGTCACCCGCCGCGCGGGCGATACGGGCGGTCAGGTTGAGATCCAGCAGGAAATTCTGGCCTAGCGCCTTTTTCGCGCGCAACCCGTGGCGGGCGATGACCTCGCGCAGGGGGGGAAGGGTGTCGATCATCGGGCAGCGCGGGGCGGGGCCGGTGCAGGGGGGCGCTGCCCCCCGCCGGCTGGCGCCGACTCCCCCCGGGATATTTGAAGAGCAAAGAGGGGGCGGGTCATGCCGTGCTCGCGCGAGGGGCCGGGGCGCGGCGGGCGGCCATCTCGGCGGCCATCTGCAGGGCGGCGCGCAGGCTGGTGGGGTCGGCGATGCCCTGGCCGGCGATATCATAGGCGGTGCCGTGATCCGGCGAGGTGCGGATGAAGGGCAGGCCGAGGGTGATGTTGACGCCGCCGGCGAAGTCGATGGTCTTGATCGGGATCAGCGCCTGGTCATGATACATGCAGATCGCCGCGTCGTAGCGGGCGCGGGCGGCGGGGTGGAACATGGTGTCGGCGGGCAGCGGACCGGAAAGGGTGAAACCCTCGGCGCGCAGGCGGTCCAGCAGCGGCGCGATCATGGTGCTTTCCTGCTGGCCCATGGTGCCGCTTTCGCCGGCATGCGGGTTCAGCCCGGCGATGGCGAGGCGGGGCCGGGAGATGCCGAAATCCCGGGTCAGGGCGGCGGCGGTCAGGCGGATGGTCTGCTCGAGCAGGGCCGGGGTCAGGCGGGCGGGCACTTCGGCAAGCGGGATGTGGATGGTGGCGGGCACCGCGCGCAGCCCCGCGCAGGCCAGCATCATCACCACCGGCACATCGCCGGCCAGATGGGCGAGGTATTCGGTATGGCCCGGAAAGGCGAAGCCTGCGCCGGCCTTCAGCGCCGCCTTGTTGATCGGCGCGGTGACGAGCCCCGCGACCTGCCCGGCCTGCGCCAGCGCCACGGCGCGGTCGATGGCGGCGATGATGGCGGGCGCGTTGGCGGGATCGGGCTGAGCGGGGCGGGCAGGGGCCGGAAAGGGCAGGGGAAGCACCGGGAGGGTGCCCGGGGGCAGGTCTGCCGCATGGCCCGGGCTGTCCACGCCCTGCCAGCGCGTGCCGGCGGGCAGATGCGCAGGATCGCCGATCCAGACCAGTGGCGGCAGGCCCGAAGGCGCGTCCATCAGCCGCGCCGCCAGTTCCGGCCCGATACCCGCCGGATCGCCGCAGGTCAGTGCCAGCGGCAGGCTGGTGCCGCCCCACATGCCCGTCATCGCGGCCAGGCGCGGCCGGGGCGCGTATCACCATGCGACGCCGGGCAGGACGCTGACATGGCGCTGTCTGGCCGGGGGCGGGTGTTCATCTCAGGGCCGGCGGATTTCGGCTTCTGCGCGCAGCTGTTGCAGACGGGTTTCCGCACGTCCCTCCAGCGCCTGGTTGAAGAGTGCATCGCGCACCTGATCGCGGGTCGGTGGCGGATCGGAGACCACCCGGCGGCTGCACAGCATCAGGATCACCATCTCACCGGCCTGCACCAGATTGCTGGACACCCCGTTGGGGTTCAGCCGCCCCAGTTCGGCCGCCGTGGCGGCATCGATCTCTGGCCGGGTGCGGGTGATGGTGCTGACCGCGCCTTCTGGCAAAGCCGGCACCACGCGCTGGGCGACAACGCCCAGATCGGCGCAGCCGTCGACGCCGGCGCGGATTTGCGCGGCGCGGGTCTGGTTGGCCTCGGACGGGCCGCCGGGCAGGCCGAGCCGGCGATATTCATACTCGATCTGCCCGGCCGGGACATCGCGGGTATCGCGGCGGGCGCGTAGCTGGAAGAAGGCAAAGGCCCCTGGAAAATCCAGCGGGCCGATGACCCGGCCTACCGGCGCCGAATCGAAGCTGGCGGCCAGTTCGTCCGGCAACTCGCCCAGCGGAATCCAGCGATCCACCCGCCCGCCCTGGACATTGGTGGGCGCGGCAGAGACCTGCCGCGCGGCCTCGGCGAAATCCTCCAGCGTGCGGATTTCCTGCAACTGCGGGATCAGCTGGTTCACGATATCGGCGAACTGCGGATCGGCGGGCAGGAAGATCTCGGAGATCAGCACCTCCGTCACCGGCCGCACCGCGGCGAGAGACAACGCATGGTCGACCTGCGCCTCGGTGATCCGGATCTCGGGGCCGTAACGGGCGTTGACGATATCGCGCCACAGGATGCCGGCATGGACAAAGTCGCGGAAAGTGTCGGCGTCGACACCAGCCTCGCCCAGCCGCTGGATCATCTCCTCCAGCGTCAGATCCCCCCGGCTGGCGAATTCGGCCATGCCGTCGCGGATGTCATCGTTGCTGGCGCGAAGGCCGACGCGGCGGGCCTCCTGACGTTGCAGCCGGTCCTCGATCAGCCGTTCCAGCGCGGCGGCCCGGCTCTCGCCGCCGCCGGCGCCGGCGCCGATGAACTCCAGAAAGCGGGTACGTTGGTCGACCTCGTAATGCGTGATCGGCGAGTCATTGACATAGAGCGCGGCCGAGAAGGGGGATTGCGCGCGCAGGCCGGTCGGCGCCAGCGCCAGCGCCAGCGCCAGCGCGGCCACAGGCGCCGGCGAAAGGGGAAGTTTGCCCAACCGGCGGCGCAGGGCGGAAAGGAAACCGGTGGGCAGGGTCAGCATGAAGCGCATTCCGATCGTCTCTTGTTGGTCCTTGGCTATCCGGGCGGGCGGCGGGTCATGCCGGGCAGGCGCGGGCGCGCCCGCCGGCGGGGGGGCGGCCGCCGATGCCCAGCAGTTCCACCCGCAGGTCGAACCGGGTCGATGCCGAGACATTAGTGGATGTGCCGAAGCGGCGCGAGAGGGAAACATCGACAGTGAGGCATTCGTTCCGGAACACGAGGCCGGTGCGGGCATTATTCAGCCGCCGGGCGCCGACATCGTAGTCCCATCCCAGCCTGCCGGTCCAGCCATTGCCTATCGAGCGGTCCAGATCCAGCGACCATTCGCTTAGCGCCCTCTCGCGCCCCTCCTGCGTTATCGCGGGAATGTAGACATAGCTGGTGCTCACGCCGGTGCGCGCACCTTGCCAGAAAAGGCTCGCCTCGCCGCGCGAGACGCGGCGGCTGTCGGCCAGCAACAGCCGCGTGTCCAGCCCCATGCCGCCGGGAAAGTCCAGCCGCCCGGCCAGCAGCCAGTCCGACCGGCTGCGGCCCAGCGGCTGGGCGTGGCCCGTGTCGAACCCGTCCAGCGTGCCGCGCCGCCAGATACGGCCGACCAGCGTTTCGACCGACCAGCCCGACGGCGACTGGCGCAGCCAGCGCAGGCCCAGGTTCAGCCGGCTGCCATCGTCCGGCGCGTCGAAGCCGGAATGGCGGGTAAGCGCAAACAGGTTGCCACCATCGAGTTCCGGCATGCGATGGTCGTCGTTGCGGGCGCGGGCGGCGGGTGACAGGCGCTCGGCATTGCGGCGCGACAGTACCAGTTGCGCCACCGGTTCCAGCAGCTGCCCGCCTCCGGCGCCATCGACGCGTGCCAGCGGCAGGCGCAGATCGGCCATGCCTTCCAGCGCGGCGCGGGTCACCGGATCTGGGAAGGCGGCGCCCGCCCCCTGCAGGCGCAGGTGATCCACCCGCCCCTGCAGCGCGCCGGTAAACACCAGCCCGCCCGCCAGTACCTCCTGGCGCTGCCAATGCGCATGGGCGGCAAACCGTGCCAGATCCCGGCCGACACCGCCGCCGGGCAGGGCCGGGCGCCGATGGGCCTGGCCGCTGAAGCGCAGGCGCAATTCGCCCCCCGGCCCGCGCCCCTGCAGGCCGATGCGCTGTTCCCAGTCGGCCTGCAGCGCCAGCGGCGGCATCAGCCGGTTGTCATCGCCCAGGCGGCGCGAGCGCAGGTCAAGAAACCGCGCCCGGATCGCCTGATCGCGGCGGATGCGTTCCAGCGTCACATGGCCGGACAGGCGGTCGTCGAAGGGAATGTTGTAGCTGTCCAGATAGTCCCTGTCGGTGGGCAAAAGCAGGTCAATGCTGAGCAGGAAGTCGTTGCGCAACCGGAAGAGGCCGCGCAGATGCCCGTAGCCGCGCAGCCTTCCCGGCCGGATCCGGTCACGCGAGACCTGGCCGGAGACTTCCAGCCCGCCATTCCGGAACGCCTGGCGATAGCGGAAAGCCAGCGACACCATGCCACGCCAGCCGGCGATCGGGGTAATGGTCAGATCCCGGCTGTCGCCCAGCGGCGTGAACCAGGGCACCCCCATGGTGACGCCCAGTTCGCTGGTCGCGCGCAGTTGCGGCGCCAGAATGCCGGGGGCGCGGTCCAGCCCCGGCTCTGGCAGGCGCAGCCGTGGCACCCGCGCCACCGCGACGCCGCGCAGGCGGAATTCCGCGCGCTCGAAATGCAGGGTGCGGGCCTCTTCATCATGGCGCACCCGGTCCGCGCGGATCTCCCACAGTGGCGTCGGGTTCTCGGCACAGACCCGGCAGGACGAGGCAATCGCGGCGGTCATGCGCGTATCCCGCCCCTCCCGCCGCTCGATCTGCGCGGCGGCGACCTGCAACTGCTGGTTCAGCACCAGCCGCGCGCCACGGATGATGCCGTCGCGCAGGTCGTTGTCGAGTTCTGCCTCATCGGCCAGCACCACCCGGTCCGGCCCATCGCTCAGCACGATTGGCCCGACGACCTCCAGCCGATCGGCACGCCGGTCAAAGGTGACGCGCGTGGCGCGCAGGCGGACGGAGCCGTACCAGACCTCGACCGCGCCGCTGGCCACCAGCCGCCCTGCCCGGTCGATCAACACCGAATCGGCCATCAGGCTGGCAACCTGTTGTGCGCGCAAAGCCCCCGGCGCGGCAAATGCCAGGCAAATGGCGGCAAGCGCCGTGGCAAGGCCGCGCACCCAGGCAGCGGAATGCCTGACATTCCGGGCGCGCGCCCTGTTCCTGCTCTTTCCGGTGCCTGCCCGGGGGCTGCGCACTAGCCGTCCTCCAGATGCAGCAAAACGCCTGTGGCCAGCATGACGGATGCCAGCGGCGGGGTCCAGACCGCGATCCACAGCGCGACCTGCCCGTTCTCGCCCAGAACCAGCGCGAAGTTGCGCAGGAAGAACAGCGCGAAACCGGCCAGCACCGTGATCAACACCCGCATCCCGGTCTGGCCGGTGCGGCTGTGATGCAGGCACAGCGCCGCGCCGATCAGCATCA
>SKNG01000085.1 GCA_007120685.1 Paracoccaceae bacterium
GCCAGCGCCGGGGCCGGGCCATCGGGTGCGGCATCGGGGTCCGCGTCCGGCGTGTCTTCCTGCGATTCATCGGCAAAGGCGCGCAGCGCGATCACCAGCACGCCCGAGCAGTTGCGCACCACCCAGTCGCGCACCGCCTCGGTGTTCAGGATGCCGGTCACCACATCGATGCCGTAATTGTCGTAATACCCTGCATCGACCACCCGGCGGTACGGCACTGTCGGCAGCGATACCGCCGGCACGATATAGGGAAAGGTCGCCGACAGCCGCGCAGCGGTCGCCACGGTCAACCCGTCTTCGGCATGGGCCCCGGGCATCACCCGGAAAAGCTCGGCCGAATGATCGTCGGCATTGCTCTGACCGTGGCGCCTGAACTTGGTGCGGAAGGCCTGCAAATCCAGGTTGGAAATGAAGAAGGGCGCCCCGCTTTCGATCAGCATCGGCGAGAAGATGACAGAGGGGCGGATGCCCTGCGCCTCTTCCTCGCGCAGGCTGGCGAAGGGGCGGTCCAGCGTCTGCCAATGCGCCTGCAGCACGCGTCCGCGGTCGGCCTCGATGGCCCGGCTGCGGACGATATGGCCAAGGTCGCGCAGCAATTGCCAGGCGATGGCGGACAGGCTGTCACGCGCCTGCGGCACCCGGCGCGGCGGCGGGGCATCCATGCCGGGCGGGCGGATCGGCCGGGGCTGCTGCTGATAGGCCAGAATATCCTGCTCGATGAACCCGGTCAGCGACCCGGGCACCGGCTCGCCCCTGCCGGCGCGGGCCGAAAGCTCGGCCAGATAGCCGCCGGTCACCATCCCGCCGGAAGCCCCGGCGACGAAGCGGATGGACTGCGTCAGACCGTCCAGCCCCGCGCCCGCGCCGCCCTGCCGGTCCGGCCGCAGGGTGCCATCCAGGGCGAAGAGTTCATCCAGCACCGCCGAGGCCCAGAAGGTGGCCCGGTAGCCGCCGCCGGAAAGCGCCAGCATCACCAGCCGGGGTTTGCCGGCCTGCGCCGTGGCTGCGCGGGCGTGCCAGGCGGCCAGCGCCTGTTGCGGCGGCACCAGCGCGGGTTCCGACTCGGCAGGCGGGGCGTGGGGGCTGATCGGGTTTTCGTAGTACCGGGCGGGAATGCCGGGGATGCGGTAGCGGAAGGGCACCAGGCGCCGGACCAGCCAGACCAGCAGCGCGCCCCCCGCCAGCAACAGCAGCAGCACCGGCACCTGCGCCAGCAGGGCAAAGCCGGTGGTCAGCACGATCAGCAGCATGAACCAGGCCGCGCCGGTCTGCACCCACATCCAGCTTGCCGTGACCATGGCAAGAAGCGCGAGCACAAACAGCGCCAGCGTCGAAAGCAGCCCCCACCACGGCCCGGAAGGGTCGATGAACGGCAGCAGCCCGGCCTGCAGCATGGGCAGCACCACCACGCCCAGCAACACCACCGCCAGGAGCCCCGCGCCCAGGCCCAGGGCGCGCCGCAAAAGGGCGGGGGCGGTTTCGCCGCTCTCGGGTGCCTGGCCGCGCGGCAGGCGACCGAAGGCGAGGGCGAAAAGCGACAGGACAAGCAGCGCGCCGAGGGCGGTCCAGCCCAGCACGGGGCCGACTGCGCCGGCGTCGGAGGGCAGCACCGGGGGCAAGGGCAGGCCCAGCAGGATCAGGGTGATGCCGATCCACAGCGTGAACAGCGCCATGGTGGTGAAACCCGGCGACAGCCAGAGCTGCCAGCTCTTTCCCTTGGTCTCGGCAGCCTGTGCCCGTTCCCTTACGGGGGGATCGTTGAACAGGGCGGCATGCGCGGCCTTGTCGCGAAACAGATCATGCAGCCCCGCGCCCCGGCCGAGCCTGCCTCGCAGGATCAGGATCATCGCGCCGTAGACGGCGAGCGCCAGCACATGGCCGGCATGAAGGCTGTCCAGCATCAACCCCGGCGCCCCCTTCGCAAAAACCGGCAGCGCACGCCGGCAATGCAGGGTACATGCACGGCATGGTTGCGTAAAGCGCGCGCCGACGCGGCCACCAAGGCGATCCCGTTTGACCGCACGAATTGGGAACCGCCGGAAAACGGGCTTTCGAAAGCCCGTATGCACGCGCCTTCGAAGGCGCGTTTCCCACCGCGACCCGAGCGCCCGAAGGAAACGGGCACCAGGCAAGTCACCTCGGCGCGATGCGGCAAAGGCAAATGGAACGTCAGAGTCGAACGCCCCGGACGCGGCGCGGCCGGGCTCAGTGCGCCTGCGCCCAGTTCGGCCCCTGCCCGGCATCGACGACCAGCGGCACATCCAGCGGCACCGCCGGGGCAGCCGCGCCCTCCATCACCTTGCGGACGCGGGCGATGGTTTCCTCGGCCGCGCCTTCCTCGACCTCGAACACCAGTTCGTCATGCACCTGCAGCAGCATCTTCGCCGGCAGCCCCTGAATGGCCGCCGGGATACGGATCATCGCGCGGCGGATGATATCGGCCGCCGTGCCCTGGATCGGTGCGTTGATGGCACCCCGCCGCGCGAAGCCCGCGGCGGGGCCCTTGGCGTTGATCTCGGGCGTGTGGATCTTGCGGCCGAAAAGGGTGGTGACGAAGCGGTCTTCCTTCGCCTGCTTCACGGTCGCATCCATGTAATCCCGGATACCCGGGAAGCGCTCGAAATAGGTGTCGATGAACTGCTGCGCCTCGCCCCGGGGGATGCGCAGGTTGCGCGCCAGCCCGAAGCCGGAGATGCCGTAGATCACCCCGAAATTGATCGCCTTGGCCTGCCGGCGAATCTCTGGCGTCATCTGATCCAGGGCCACGCCGAACATTTCCGACGCGGTCATCGCGTGAATGTCCAGCCCCTCGGCAAAGGCCTGTTTCAGCGCCGGGATATCGGCAATATGCGCGAGGATGCGCAGCTCGATCTGGCTGTAATCCAGGCTGACCAGCACATTCCCCGGCCCGGCCACAAAAGCCTCGCGGATGCGGCGGCCTTCCTCGGTGCGGATGGGGATGTTCTGCAGGTTCGGATCGGTCGAGGACAGCCGCCCGGTATTCGCCCCGGTCTGCACATAGGAAGTATGCACGCGGCCCGTATCGGGATTTATATGGTCCTGCAGCGCGTCCGTGTAGGTGGATTTCAGCTTTGAAAGCTGCCGCCAGTCCAGCACCCGGCCCGGCAGATCGTGTTCGGTCGCCAGATCCTCCAGCACATCCGCCCCGGTGCCCCAGGCGCCGTTCTTGCCGCGCTTGCCGCCCTCCAGCGCCATCTTCTCGAACAGGATCTCGCCCAGTTGCTTGGGCGAGCCGACATTGAACGTCTCTCCCGCCAGATCATGGATCTCGGCCTCCAGCGCCGCCATCTTCTGGGCAAAGGCGTTGGACATGCGCGACAGCGTATCGCGGTCAACCAGAATGCCGGTGCGCTCCATTACCGCCAGTACCGGCACCAGCGGGCGTTCCAGCACCTCATAGACCGCAGTCACCTGCGCGCGGTGCAGGCGCGGGCGCAGGGTCTGCCACAGGCGCAGGGTGATATCGGCATCCTCGGCCGCGTAGCGCGCGGCGTCGTCGATCGGCACCAGATCAAAGGTGCGGGCGGATTTGCCGCTGCCAATCAGATCCTTGATGGGGATGGGCTTGTGACCGAGGTATTCTTCGCTTAGCGTGTCCATGCCATGCCCGTGCAGGCCTGCGTGCAGGGCGTAGGACATCAGCATCGTGTCATCAAAGGGCGCCATGGTGATGCCGTAGCCGGCCAGCACCTTGGCGTCGTATTTCACGTTCTGGCCGATCTTCAGGATCGCGGCATCCTCCAGCACCGGCTTCAGCGCCGCCAGCGCGTCCTCCAGCGGGATCTGGCCCTCGGTCAGCGCCTTGTCGTCGAACAGCCCCTCGCCCCCGGCGCGATGGGCGAGCGGGATATAGGCCGCCTGACCCGGTGCCAGCGCCAGCGAGACGCCGACCAGTTCCGCGCGCATCTCATCGAGCGAGGTGGTCTCGGTGTCGATGGCCACATACCCCTGATCCATGATCCGCGCGACCCAGTCCCGCAGCCTGTCCATGTCACGGATGCAGGCATAACCGGCATGATCGAAGGGCAGCGCGGCCGGTTCCTCGGCCGGTGGCGTGTCGGCGCTGGCGGGGGGCTCGGCGATCACCGGGGCTTCGGTGCCCAGCTTCTCGGCCACGCGGCGCGAGAGGGTGCGGAACTCCATCTGCGCCAGAAAGCCCAGCAGCGCCTCGGGCTCGGGCGGGCGGATGGCGAGGTCGGGCAGGGTGATCTCCAGCGGCGTCTGCGCGTCCAGTTCCACCAGCCGGCGAGAGATGCGGATCTGCTCGGCATTCTCGATCAGCGTCTGGCGGCGCTTGGGCTGCTTGATCTCGCCCGCCCGGGCCAGCAGGCTGTCCAGATCGCCGTATTCGTTGATCAAGAGCGCCGCGGTCTTCACCCCGATCCCGGGCGCGCCCGGGACATTGTCCACACTGTCCCCGGCCAGCGCCTGCACATCGACCACCCGCTCCGGCCCCACGCCGAATTTCTCGGCCACGCCATCCGCGTCGATCACGCGGTTCTTCATGGCATCGAACATCACCACCTGATCGCCGACCAACTGCATCAGGTCCTTGTCAGAGGAAATGATGGTGACCCGCCCGCCGGCTTCGACCGCGTGGCGGGTCAGGGTGGCGATGATGTCATCGGCCTCGTACCCCTCGGTCTCGATACAGGCGATGTTGAAGGCGCGGGTTGCATCGCGGGTCAGGGGGAACTGCGGGCGCAGATCCTCGGGCGGCTCGGGGCGGTTGGCCTTGTACTCGGCATAGATGTCGTTGCGGAAGGTGGTGGCGGAGTGATCGAAGATCACCGCGGCATGTGTAGCCGCCTCGCCGCCATTGCGCCCGTCAAGGTAGCGCTGCAGCATGTTGCAGAAGCCCGCCACGGCGCCGACCGGCAGCCCGTCGGACTTGCGGGTCAGCGGCGGCAGGGCGTGATAGGCGCGGAAGATGAAGGCCGAGCCGTCGATCAGATGCAGATGATCACCCTTGCCGAAACCGTCGGGCATCGGGGCCTCCGTTGAATGCGGCGCGTGGCAGCGCGGGGGGGGGGCAGCGGCCGGTCAGGCAGCATCCCGGGCGGCGGCCTTGGCGGCCTCGGTGCCTTCCAGAATGTAGCGCTTGTCGCAATAGGGGCAGTCGACCCAGCCGCCTTCCTCGGGGATGGACAGCCAGACGCGGGGATGGCCCAGCGCCCCTTCGCCGCCATCACAGGCAACGCGGGTGCGGGTGACGATCTGGGTTTCCGGGGCGGGATGGCTGGGCAGCGCGGTCATGGCGTGTTCCTGCTGGGGCGTGGACTGACGGTCTGCTCCCATACTAGCCGATGTGCCGGCACGCGCAATCGTCATGCCGGTGTGTCAGCAGGTCCGTCGCAATTGGTCGCAATCGCCGCGCAGACCTGAGCGGACAAGATTTGAGATTGCCTGTCTCGTCGCACTTGGCTGCCGGAAAACCGTTTCTGTCCGAACGAATTCGAAAACCGCCGGAAAACGGGCTTTCGAAAGCCCGTTTGTACGCGCCTTCGAAGGCGCGTCACCCCGCGGCGGCCGAAGCGATCAATCGGGACCAAGCCCCGCAGTGTGCCTCGGGGCGCTCTCGCAGCCTTGCATGCGTTTGTCTTGTCGCAGCTTCAGCCCGGCAAATGCACCCGGAAAACAGGTCACTGCGGCGCCGCGCCATACTGGTTCGGCCCTTCATCGCCCTTCAGGATGCCCAGTTCGATAACCGCCCAGACAAAGGCCACCAGCGCGGCAAAGCCCACCAGCGTGGCCA
>SKNG01000266.1 GCA_007120685.1 Paracoccaceae bacterium
GAGGAACCGGCAGACCCGCGCCCGGAGGAGCCCCGCGATCCGGAACCCGAGGAACCGGCAGACCCACGCCCGGAGGAGCCCCGCGATCCGGAACCCGAGGAACCGGCAGACCCGCGCCCCGAGGAACCCCGCGATCCGGAGCCCGAGGAACCGGCAGACCCGCGCCCCGAGGAACCCCGCGATCCCGAGCCCGAGGAACCGGCAGACCCGCGCCCCGAGGAACCCCGCGATCCGGAGCCTGAACGGCCAGCCGAGCGGAACATCGATGGCGAACCCGAGCGGCGCGCGCGCGATGCGCTAGGAAGCGGCGGCGAGCGGGAACCCGGCCAGAGCGGCCGGCCGGCGGTAGTGGTTCGCAACGACAGCGGTATCGGACGCCAGAGCGGTGACCGTGATGACGGTGCCCGCGGCGGGGATGGCTTCGATCAACGCGAAGACGAAGAGGAGGAAGAGGACGAACGCGCGGAAGAGGAAGAAGAGGGCCGCCGGGATGAGGCAGGATAAGCTGACCGGTGGCTGCCTGCCCACGCCAGCGCATCATGACCCCGGGCCCGACGTTCGACAACAATCGACCCGCGCCCGTCCGGGTCGCCGGCCGGCATGGCCGGGGCTTCTTGGCCTGCTGGGCCTGGCGCTGTTCCACCCCGGCCCCGCGCTTGCCGATCTGACAGTTTCCCGCTTCGGTGACTGGAGCCTGCTGCAAGGCGATGCGGGCCTTTGCCAGTTACGCTACAGCCTGCACAGCGCGCAAAGCGGCGCCCTTTTGCTGGAGATGATCCTGAGCGCGCCCGACAGCCCAGACACCGCCGCGCCCCTGAACGCCGGCGCCATGGTGGCGCTTCTGGTGCCGCGCGGCGCCAGCCTGCGCGACAACATCGCCTACCGCCATCCCCGCCAGCCAGACCGCGCCATCGGCCTGGCATGGCAGAGCTGCGACCGGGAGCTTTGCCTTGCAGCCGGCCCCATCAGTGCAGAAGAACTTGACAGGCTGCGGCAGGGACGCTTCATCGAAGTGGGCTTTGTCCCTTTACCCGACGCGATGCCGATCCGCATCCAGGTATCGCTGCGCGGCGTCACCGCCGGCTGGCAGGCGCTTGGCGCCTGTCAGGCCGAGGCGGTTGCCGCGAACAACGCACCGTGACCGCCCCTTCAAGAGGACCAAGATGAGCAGACAGCTTCTGATCTATGACGATCCCGTTCCCCTGTCCTCGGACAGCCACCGGGACCTATCGGTGCGTATCCTGCCCGGCGTGCAGCAAGCCGAGGGGCTGAACTCGGTCCCGGTGGTGCTGGGCGAGTTCGAGAAGGTAGCCGCAGAGTATCCGATTGTCTTTGCCGGCAGCGGCGAGACCATCATGCCGGTTGCGCTGCTGGGCCTCGGCGCCGAGGAAAACCAGTTCCTGGCCGATGACGGCAGTTGGAACGGCCGTTACCTGCCCGCCTTCCTGCGCCGGTATCCGTTTGTCTTCGCCAGCGGCAACGACGACCGGCTGACGCTTTGCCTGGACATGCAATACCCCGGCGTGAACCGCGAGGGCCGGGGCGAGCGGCTGTTCGATGCCGATGGCAACCGCACCCGGTATCTGGAGGATACCCTGCGCTTCGTTTCCGACTATCAGGCCCAGCACAGCGCCACCCAGCGCTTCTGCGCGCGCATCGATGACCGGGGCCTGCTGGAGGAAGCGCGCGCCGAAGCGGTGTTGCCCGATGGCAGCCGCCGCCAGTTGACCGGTTTTCGCAGCATCGCCATCGACCGGTTGAGGGCGCTGGCAGACGAGGCGGTGCTGGAACTGTTCCGCGATGATGGGCTGCGGATGATACATCTGCAGCTTGCCTCGCTGGAACAGATGAGCGCGCTGGCCCGGTCGGTGCCGGAGACGGCGGCGAAAGAGAGTGTGGCAGCAGCACCGGGCTGACTTGGCGGCGTGCCGGCCGCGGCCGGACGGGTTCGCCACCGGCCGTCATCTCGTACGAGGTCCGGTTGATTGGCTCGGGTCGCATGCGCAATGGCGAAGAACGGGCTTTGTGACTGGCCCGTTCGCACGCGCCTTCGAAGGCGCGTCACCCCGCCCCCCGCGCCTGCCGAAGCGATCAACCGGAAACGGTATCAGATACCGCGCGGTTTCATGCCACGCTTGCAGGTGACAGGTGGATGCGCATCGCGCGTGTAGCCTTCTGCGCCGCATTCCAGGCATGTCCAACGCAGGAACTCGGCGGTCCGATGCCGGAAAGCGCCCTGTTTCCACGAACACCGGTTCTGGCGGCTCGTGTCCCCGACGACGACTGCGGGGCGATCAGCCAAGCCCGTGTCCTGCTTGGCAACCACTGCAAAGCGGCGCCGTGGCGTTTTCCTGCTGCGTTGCCATGGGGAGGGGAGGCGCCTGCGACGGGTTTCGCGAGACGCGCGTCGCTTCATGGCCCGTCCGATGCCGTAGGACAGGGCAAGGAGCAGCGCAACGGCACCGACGACCCACCAGACCGACTCTTGAGAAAACAGCAGATCGCCAGGCAGGGACAGACCCCCGCCGACCGAGCCTGTATCGAGGCCGGTATCGGAGGTTGGGTTTGGCCAGGGCGCGGCCGGCCTTGGCGGTGGGACCAGCGAACGTTCCATGCGATCAAGGGATCACAAGCCGGTATCGTTTTCGTGGCAGGTTTTGGCCGAAACCTAACACCCGGTGGTCTGCCCTGATGTGTGGCATGGCCGGGTGATGCGCGGCAGAAATCCGTGAGCGTTGCCTTTGGATGGATCAGGCCGGCGGCTCGTCCGCAGACCTGCAGTGGCCGCAGGCAACTTGGCCCATCCGCCGGGCGCCGATGTCGCAGGTTTGAATGGGCGTCACGGCGCTGGCAGTTTAACCGGCAGCCAGGCGCCGAAACACGACACCAAGGGCCGCAGACACCCCCGTTGCGCTGATTTGCCGCTCACGATCCGGTGGTCGGAGCCCGGGCACGCTGCCGCCCGGGGACGATTCAGATTGAATAACTCAGGGCTATCTCTATCTTAGATCGGTGCGGCACGCACTGGCCGCTACCTCGGCAGCAGGAGAGCCTTCGTGGGCAACGCTCGAAATTTCGCTTTCTGGATCGTCCTATTCTTCATGATGATCGTTCTGTTCAGCCTGTTCAACAACGGGCAGGGAACGCAAACGGGTCGGACGATTGCCTATTCCGATTTCCTCACCCGCGTCGATGCAGGCGATGTCAGCCGCGTGGTGATCGACGGCGAGACATTGCGCGTGACCGACCGTTCGGGGCAGGTCTACACCACCGTCCGCCCGGCGGGAGAGAACCCCACGGAGCGGTTGCTCAACTCCGACGTCTCGGTCGAGGCGCGGCCGCAGGAGCGGTCAGGGCTGCTTTCCGCGCTGTCGGTCTGGCTGCCCTTCCTGCTGCTGATCGGCATCTGGATCTTCTTCATGAACCGCATGCAGGGCGGCGGCCGTGGCGGGGCGATGGGCTTCGGCAAGTCCAAGGCCAAGCTTCTGACCGAAAAGCACGGGCGCGTGACCTTTGACGATGTCGCCGGCATCGACGAGGCCAAGGAAGAACTGGAAGAGATCGTCGAATTCCTGCGCAACCCGCAGCGGTTCAGCCGGCTGGGCGGCAAGATCCCGAAAGGCGCGCTGCTGGTCGGCCCGCCGGGAACGGGTAAGACCCTGCTGGCGCGCGCCATCGCGGGCGAGGCCGGGGTGCCGTTCTTCACCATCTCCGGCTCGGACTTCGTGGAAATGTTCGTGGGTGTCGGCGCCAGCCGCGTGCGTGACATGTTCGAACAGGCCAAGAAGAACGCGCCCTGCATCGTCTTCATCGACGAGATCGACGCCGTGGGCCGGTCTCGCGGTGTGGGCTACGGCGGCGGCAATGACGAGCGTGAACAGACCCTGAACCAGCTGCTGGTGGAAATGGACGGATTCGAGGCCAACGAGGGCATCATCATCGTGGCCGCCACCAACCGGCCCGATGTTCTGGACCCCGCGCTGCTGCGTCCCGGCCGCTTCGACCGGCAGGTGCAGGTGCCCAATCCGGATATCAAGGGGCGCGAGCGCATTCTGGGCGTTCATGCCCGCAAGGTGCCGCTGGGCCCGAATGTGGATCTGCGCATCATCGCACGCGGCACGCCCGGCTTTTCCGGCGCCGATCTGGCTAACCTGGTGAATGAAGCCGCGCTGATGGCCGCGCGCAAGAACCGGCGTTTCGTCACCATGGACGATTTCGAGAACGCCAAGGACAAGGTGATGATGGGCGCCGAGCGGCGGTCCATGGTGATGTCCGAGGACGAAAAGAAGCTGACCGCCTATCACGAGGCCGGGCACGCCGTGGTGGGCCTGCATGTGCCGCAGCATGACCCCATCCACAAGGCCACGATCATCCCTCGCGGCCGCGCGCTGGGGCTGGTGCTGTCCCTGCCCGAGCGGGACCAGTTGTCGGTCACCTACACCAAGTACAAGTCCAAGATCGCCATGGCGATGGGCGGCAAGGTGGCTGAGGAACTGGTGTTCGGCAAGGAGAACGTGACCTCGGGCGCGGCATCGGACATCCAGCAGGTGTCGAAGATCGCCCGCGCGATGGTTCAGCAGTTCGGCTTCTCGGACGAGCTGGGCCATATCGACTATGCCAATGAGCAGCAAAGCTATCTTGGCGCCTATTCCGGGCCGTCGAACGTGTCGCCCGAGACGCAGAAGAAGATCGATCAGGCGGTCAAGAACATCGTCGATGAAGGCTACGAGACCGCCAAGCGCATCCTGACCGAGCACCGGGACGAACTGGAGCGCCTGGCGCAGGGCCTGCTGGAATACGAGACCCTGACGGGGCCGGAGATCGGCCGCGTGATGCGGGGCGAGCCGATCGGGCGCGACGACGACGATACGCCGGGTTCTAGCCTGCCGTCGGTGGCGTCGATCCCGAAGACCCGGCCGCGAAAGCCACCGGCGGATGACAGCGGCATGGAACCCGAACCCAGCGCCTGATTTCGCCAGAAGAAGCACAAGAAAACGCCCCAGCCCAAAGGCCGGGGCGTCTGCTTTTCAGGCACTGCGCCGTCAACGAAGATCTGCCCGCGTTCCGGGGCCGGTCAGGCGGCTTTCACATCCGGGTGCGCGGTCAGGATGGCGAAAAGCTTGTCATTGTCGGTGTTGGCGCGCAGCTTGCTGCGCAGGCCGGAGTCGCGCAATGTCCGCGACACCAGCGCCAGCGCCTTCAGATGCTCGACCCCGGCATCGCGCGGCGCGAAGAGGGCGAACACGAGGTCCACGGGCGCCCGGTCGACCGAGCCGTAGTCCAGCGTCTTTTCCAGCCGCACAAAGACCCCGCGCACCTGTTCGATCCCGTCGATCCGGGCATGCGGCAAGGCAACCCCGTGACCGACGCCCGTGGACCCCAGGCTTTCGCGCTCCTGCAGCGCATCGACCGCCTGGGCCGCATCGATCCCCCAGGCGGTTTCGGCGGTTTCGGCGATTTCGTGGAACAGGCGCTTCTTGCTCTTGATGGTGCCGAACAGGCGGATGGCCTGAGGCGTCACGAGATTGGCAAACCGCATTCGATGCTCCTGTAGCGGCGGGTCTTTCGAACCACGGCTGAGTATATGGGGCGGGATGGTTGGCAATAGCAACCTGCACAAGGGCGGCAGCACCCTGCTGCATGCGTCATCGCGGATCTATCCAGCCGATGTTGCCGTCCTCACGCCGGTAGACGACGTTCAGGCCACCGTGGCGTTCGTTACGAAACACCAGCACACTGGCATGCGCGAGTTCCATCTGCATCACC
>SKNG01000433.1 GCA_007120685.1 Paracoccaceae bacterium
GCACCCCGCGCGGCGAGGATATCATGGCCGCCTGCGGGCAGTTGAAATCCGCCACCGAGCGGGCGCGCAAGAGCCGGGCGGAGATTGCGGCGGAAACTGGCGGGGCGGTCTGATGCCCGGCGTGCTGCTTCTGGCGGTGATCGGCGCGGCGGCGGGTTATCTGGCGACGCGGCTGATGAGAGTGGATGCGGACCTGCCAACGGCCATGATCATCGGCGTGCTGGGCGCGCTGCTGGGCGGGCTTGGGCTGCGCGCGCTGCTGACCGTGGGCGGCTGGGCGGTGACCTTTGCACTGGCGCTGGGTGGCTCGATGGCACTGATCTGGCTGTGGCAGCAGTTTCAGCGGCGGCGGTGACCCGGTAGTTGTGGCGTTGCGCCGGCCGGTGGGGCAGTGTGGCGCCAGACCGGATCAACAGGAGTGCCGCGATGGCCGCTTTCACCCGTCTTGACCCCGCGCTTGTCGAACCTGAAGTATCGGCCCCGCGCCCTGACCGGCTGATCGCCGGCGCGCCGGTCTTCACCAGCTGGGATATCGAGGAGGCGGACGGGCTTTATGCCGGCGTCTGGCAATCGACGCCGGGCAAGTGGCAGGTGGACTATGACGAGTGGGAATACTGCCACATCTTGCAGGGCCATTCGATCCTGACTGGGGAGGATGGGACCGAACACCACTTGCGCGCGGGCGACAGTATCGTGATCCGCCCCGGCTTTCGCGGCACCTGGGAAGTGGTGGAAACCACGCGCAAGGATTATGTCATCCGTGGCTGACGGCAGGGACGTGGCACGGGCCTTCGAAGGCCCGTGTTGACGCGCGTTTTCCGGTGCCAGTCCGTGTGGCGTGGCAGACGTCAGGCGCAACCGGTAACGGGCCTTCGAAGGCCCGTCTACCGGCTCTTGCCCCACGGCTCGGCGCCCCTCAGCCCAGAACCTCGGCCAGGGCCTCGGCGGTGACGCTGGCCAGTGTGTCGGCCTCGGCCTCGGTCAGGCACAGCGGCGGGGCGAAGCCGATGATGTCGCCTCCCGGCATCGCCCGCGCGATCACCCCGCGCCGCGCCATCGCCGCAACCACCTTGCCCGTGGTCGCCCCCGGCGCGGCGTCGAAGCCCGCGCGCGTCTCGCGGTCGGCCACCAGTTCCACTGCACACAGCATCCCCTCGCCGCGCACCTCGCCCACATGCGGGTGGTCGCCCACGGCCTGGGCCATCACCCGGTTCAGACAGGCGCCCACGCGGCCGGCGTTCTCCACCAGCCCCAGCTTGTCCAGCACCTCCAGATTGGCCACCGCTGCCGCCGCGCCGATGGGATGGGCGGAATAGGTCCAGCCATGGCCGAAGATGCCGTTTTCATCGGTGCCGCGTTCCAGCACCTCCCAGACCCTCTGCCCGATGATCGAGCCAGAGAGCGGCGCATAGGCCGAGGTCAGGCCCTTGGCGATGGTCATGATATCCGGCTTCAGGCCGTAATGACCCGAGCCGAACATCGACCCCAGACGGCCGAAGCCCGTGACCACCTCATCGGCGATCAGCAGGATATCGTGCTTTTTCAGCACCGCCTGCACGCCCTCCCAGTAGCCCGCAGGCGGGGGCACGATGCCGCCGGTGCCCAGCATCGGCTCGGCGATGAAGGCGGCGATGGTGTCGGCGCCTTCGCGCGCGATGGTAGCCTCAAGATCGGCGATCAGATGGGCGGTGAAATCGGCCTCGGACATCGCCGGGTCCGGGCGGCGGTAGAAATAGGGCGACTCGGTATGGACGATGCCCGCAAGCGGCAGGTCGAACTTGGCGTGGAACAGCGGCAGCCCGGTCAACGAGCCGGAGATCAGGCCGGACCCGTGATAGGCCCGCCAGCGGGAAATGATCTTCTTCTTTTCCGGCCGGCCCAGTATGTTGTTGTAATACCAGATCAGTTTCACATTGGTGTCGTTGGCATCCGACCCGCCGAGGCCGAAATAGACCCGCGCCATGTGATCCGGCGCGCGGTCCATCACCATCTTCGACAACTTGATCGCCGCCTCGGTCCCGTGCCCGGCATAGGCGTGGAAATAGGCCAGTTCGCGCGCCTGCTCGGCGATGGCCTCGGTCACCTCTTGCCGGCCATAGCCGATGTTGACGCAGTAGAGCCCGGCAAAGCCGTCCAGCAGCCGGTTGCCATCGCGGTCGGTGATATGGCAGCCCTCGGCGGTGGTGACGATCCGCTGCGGGGCCTCGCCGCGCGAGAATTGCGCCAGATGGGTGGAGGGATGCATGAAATTCTCGCGGTCCCATTTGGCAAGCTGGTCGTTGGTCAGCATCGGCGGTCCTTCCCTCTGGCAACTGGTTTCATTCCTGCCTTAGCGCATCTGAAAGCCCCTTGCGAGGGGGGCGCGTGCCGTTGACACCGGCCCGCCTGCGCGCAATCTGGCCGGCAGCCCCGGCTGGAAGGACGCGCCATGACTGCCAACCCCATCGCCGCTACCATCCCGTTCGACGAGGACGGCGCCCATCACGGTTTTCTGCGCCTGCCGCATTCGCGCAACGAAAGCGCCTGGGGGGCGGTGATGATCCCCATCACCGTGATCCGGCATGGCGAGGGGCCGACGGCGCTGCTGACCGGGGCCAATCACGGTGACGAATACGAGGGGCCGATCGCCCTGCAGGCTCTGGCGCATGAGCTGCGCCCCGAGCAGATCACGGGCCGCGTCATCATTGTGCCCTACATGAATTATCCGGCCTTTCGCGCCGCCACGCGGGTCTCTCCCATCGACATGGTGAACCTGAACCGCGCCTTTCCTGGCGCCCCCAATGGCAGCGCCACGCAGAAGATCGCCGATTATGTCTCCCATGTGCTGGTGCCGATGGCCGATATCGTGCTGGACTATCATTCAGGCGGCAAGACGCTGGATTTCCTGCCCTTCGCTTGTGCGCATTATCTGGACTCGGCCAGCCAGCAGGCGGCCTGCGTGGCGGCGGTAGAGGCGTTCAGCGCCCCCTACAGCCTGATGCTGCGCGAGATCGACAATGTCGGCATGTATGACACGCTGGTCGAGGCGCAGGGCAAGGTCTTTGTCACCACCGAACTGGGCGGGGGCGGCACGGCCACGGCGCGCTCGGTCCGGATTGCACGGCGGGGGGTGCGCAATCTGCTGATCCATGCCGGGATCATGGCGGGCGAGGCGGAACATGCGCCCTCGGTCTGGCTGGATATGCCGGGGGACGATTGCTACCACTTCGCCACCTGCGAGGGGCTGGTGGAACCGCTGGTCGATCTGGGCGAGCGGGTGGAGGCGGGGGCGCCACTGGCGCGCATCTGGCCGCCGGACCGCACCGGGCTGATGCCGCTGGCGGTGCCGGCGCAGCGGTCTGGCGTGCTGGCGGCGCGGCACTTTCCAGGGCTGATCCAGACGGGTGACTGCCTGGCCGTGGTGGCCGAACAGGAGCGGGAAGGGTAACGCGCCCGTGGCGTGAGTTTTGCGTCTTCAGGCGACCCTGCCCCCCGGCGGCGGCCGGTTGACGCGCGTTCGAACGCGCGTGCTTACGGGCCTTCGAAGGCCCGTTGCCCGCATCGCTTGGCGAGTGCTCAAGAACGGCGCTTCCGCCTGAAATGCTTCCCCTCTACGGCAGCGTCATCATCCACAACCACGCCGTCAGCATGCAGGTCACCGTTCCGGCCAGCACCGAAGTGGCTGCCACCCGCTTCGCCCGCCCGTACATGTTGGCGAAGACATAGGCATTCACCCCCGGCGCCATCGCCGCCGTGATGACGGCCGAGCGAAACTGTGCGTCGGTAATCGCCAGCCCCTTGCCCAGCCCCCAGGTCACCGCCGGGTGCAACAGCAGCGACACCGCCACCGCGTAGGCAATCAGCCGCAGATCGCCCTCTGGCCGATACCGGCACAGCACCCCGCCCAGACCGAACAGCGCCGTGGGCAGGCCGGCGCGGGCGATCAGGTCCAGCGCCTGAACCAGCGTGCCGTGCAGCGGCAGGCCGGTCAGGTTGACCACGAAGCCCAGCGCGATGCCGATCACCAGCGCGTTCGTGGCCATGCCTTTCACCACCCGGCCCAGCGTCGAAACGACGCCCCGGCCGCGCGCGCGGATGCCTTCCATCGTGGTGATCCCGATGATGTAGCAGACCGGCGAATGCAGCGCGACGATGGCGAAGTTGGCGGCCAGCGCAGCCTCGCCATAGGCGCGCTCGGTAATCGGCAGGCCCAAGAGCAGCGAGTTGGAGAAAAGGCACACGAACCCCACCGCTACCGCGTCTTCCCAGTCCCGACCAAAGAGGTATCGCGCCCCGAACAGCCCGGCCACGAAGCCCGCCACCGCGCCGGCATAGAAGGCCGACAAGAGCCGCCAGTCGAATTCGGCGCCCAGATCCAGCCGGGCGATGGCCATGAACAGCAGGCAGGGGATGGCGAAATTCTGGGCGAATTTCATCAGCGCATCGACCGAGGCTTCGGTCATCCAGCCCACCCGCGTCACCCCGTAGCCCGCCGCGACGACCAGGAAGACGGGCAGGATGACCTCGACCAGCGCCTGCATCGCCGCTACCCCCCTCGGATGGTCCGCACCATCCGGCGCCGGCTCACAGGGTCAGCTCCACCACCAGCCCGTCATGGGCGGGGGTGATGTGGTCCGGCGTCTCGGCCGCCACGGCGTCATGGTCCAGATCGACATGCATGTTGGTCAGCACCGCGCGCCGGGGCCGGGCGCGGGCGATCCATTCCAGCGTCAGGTCCAGATGCGCATGGGTCGGATGCGGCGTGCGGCGCAGCGCATCGACGATCCAGCAGTCCAGCCCGTCCAGCAGCGGCCAGCAGGTATCTGGGATTTCCACCACATCGGGCAGATAGGCCAGATCGCCGATGCGGAAGCCCAGCGCATCCATCGAGCCATGGTTGACCCGGAAGGGCGTGAAGGGAATGGGCCCGCCCGGCCCCTCTACCTGAAAGGCGCCGGAAATGCTGTGCAGGTCCAGGATCGGCGGATAGGGCGATCCCGCAGGCTGCACGAAGGCATAGCCGAAGCGTGACAGCAGCGCGTCCTGCGTGGCGCCATCGGCCCAGACCGGCAACCGCCGGCGGGTGTTGAAGACGATCATGCGCAGATCGTCGATGCCATGCACATGATCGGCGTGGGAATGGGTATAGACCACCGCATCCAGCACGCCCACGCCGGCGTCGAGCAACTGTTCGCGCATGTCGGGCGAGGTGTCGATCAATACGCGCGTGATGCCGCGCGCGCCGATCCGTTCCAGCAGTAGCGAGCAGCGGCGGCGGCGGTTCTTCGGGTTTTCCGGGTCGCAGGCGCCCCATTGCCCGCCCAGCCGCGGCACCCCGCCAGAGGATCCGCAGCCCAGGATGGTGGCGCGCAGCCGGTCGGTTTGCGCTTTCGCCCCGTCCATCATGCGGCCTGCCGCTGGCCCGCGGCGCGGGTGAACAGCCGGTCGAAATTGGCCGAGGTCACACGCGCGAACTCGGCATAATCCAGCCCCCACAGGGGCGCGATGGCCCGCGCCGTATGGGCGGTATAGGCGGGCTCGTTGCGCCGGCCGCGATGGGGGGGCGGGGCCAGATAGGGGGCGTCGGTTTCCACCAGCACGCGTTCTGCCGGCGCGGCGGCGAAGATGGCGCGCAGGGCGTCGGATTTCGGAAAGGCCGCGATGCCCGAGGCCGAGAGGTAGAAGCCCAGATCCAGCGCCGCCTCGGCCAGCGCCGGGCCGGAGGAATAGCAATGCATGACGCAGGAATAGGCCCCGGCGCGGTGTTCCTCGGTCAGGATGC
>SKNG01000310.1 GCA_007120685.1 Paracoccaceae bacterium
GGCAGCGGGGCGGCCGGCGCGGCAACCGCCGGCGCGGCCGTGGTCGAGGCGGCGCAGGCGGCGCTGGCCGAAACGCAGGAGGCCGTGCTGCCGTTGGTGCCGTATCTGGACACGCTGCGCTGGGTGTTCATCGCGCTGGCGCTGGCCGGGATCGCGCTGGCGATCTGGGCGCGGATCGACGACTGGCGCAAGGGGCATCGGTAAACGGGGTCGGACCCGGGCCGCACTGGCGCAGCTCGGGCGCGGGCGGGCAGGCGCCAAACGCCGCGCGCCCGGGCTTGATGCGTGATCGCGTCAAACGGAAGCTGCCTTCCCGGGCCTGCCCGCAACGTTGCCTCTATCGCCCTTGGTTGCCTCCATCACCCTGGCGATGCCCGAACAGGGCCTGCGTCCCGGAACCGACGCCCGCCGCGCGCGCGGAAACGCGCGTATGAGCGCGCGTGGCACGGGCCTTCGACGGCCCGTTTTCCGCGATGCCCGCACGGCGGCAACGTCGCTAGGTTTCCATCTGAAAAGACCGCGCCCTCGGGCTAGCCGGCAGCCCGGCATGGCGCGCCCGCACCGGCACGGACGAGGCGCAGGATCTCGGCTACCAGCCGGGCGGACTGAAAGGGTTTGCCGGCATGCCCGGCGAAACCCGCCGCGCGGTATTCGGCAATCTGATGGGTCATGACATTGGCGGTTATGGCCAGCGCGACGGGCGGTTCTGCACCCAGTTTCAACGCCTTGCGGCGCAGCGCGGCCAGCGTGGAGATCCCGTCCAGATCGGGCATCGAGATATCCAGCAACACCAGGTCAAAGACGTCGGGCTGCCAGGCGGCAAGCGCGGCCTGCCCGCCCTCGACCATGCGGACCGATGCCCCGGCCCGCTCCAGCATCATTTCCAGCAGCGCGCGGTTGACCGCATTGTCATCGGCAACCAGAAGCGACAGCCCGGCCAGCGGCCGCGCCGGCGCGCCACCATCGGCACCCGGCGCGGCGTCGAAACCATGGCCATCGGCCTGCGGGCCGGGCTCGGCGGGCGGTTCCACGCATTCGGCGAGCGGCAGACGCACGCGGACGCAGGTGCCGCGGCCCGGTGCGGTGTCCAGGTCGATCTCGCCCCCCATCTGATCGACCAGTCCCCGGGTGATCGTCATGCCCAGCCCGGTGCCGCCGAAACGCCGGGCAACCGAGCCGTCGCCCTGCTCGAATTCGGTAAAGATCCGCGCTGCCTGCCGGGCGTCCATGCCGATGCCGGTATCGCGCACCTCGATCTCCATCGCGGCGCCTTCAGCGGCCCGAACCTGGACCGTGACGCCGCCCGCCTGGGTGAACTTGATCGCATTGCAAACCAGGTTGTGAACCACCTGAAGGATGCGGTGCAGATCGCCCAGCCGCGCGGGCACCTCCCGGCCGGGGCCCTGCACCCGGAACGCCAGCCCCTTCTCTTCGGCGGCCCCGGCATGAAGGGCTTCAGTGCGGGCCGCGATCTCGGCCGGTGCGAAGGGCCTGGCCTCGATCTGCATCTTGCCGGCCTCGATCTTGGACATGTCCAGCACGTCGTTGAGCACGCTCAGCAGGGTGGCGCCGCTGTCGCGGATGGTGCGCGCCATCGACCGCGCCTGTGGATCCTCCAGCCTGTCCTCCAGCAATTCGGCCATGCCCAGCACCCCGTTGAGCGGCGTGCGGATCTCGTGGCTCATGTTGGCCAGGAATTGCGACTTGGTGCGGTTGGCAGCCTCGGCCCGGTTGCGGGCGGCTTCCAGCGAGCGGGCGGTTTCCAGCGCCTCGGTGATATCGGCAAGCGCGCAGACCACCCGCGCCTGAACACCCGCCCGATCGATATGTGCGACATTGACCGACAGCACCCGCGCCGCGCCATCGGCCCGGCGAAACCCCACCTGCAGGCCGCGCTGCCTTTCGCTTGCACCGATGGCGGCGGCGAAACTGACCACGCCCTGCCCGTCCTCGCCCTCTATCGGCGGAAACAGCGCGGCATGGCCCATGCCGGTGATCTGCGCCGTGCAGCGACCCGTCAGCTTGCCGACCTCGGCATTGGCAAAGATCACGCGGCCGGCGTCATCGAAGGCCAGAATACCGGTCATGGTGGTCTGCATCAGCAACTGCAGGTAGTCACGCTCGGCCCCGAGCCGGGCCTCCAATTCCTGGCGCAGGGTGATGTCGTTGAAGAGCAGCACCCGGCCCATTTCGGACGGCTCGCCCAACGGCGTCTCGATCGGCAGGATGCGCAGGTCGAAGCATCGCTTGTCCAGCCGAAGGGTCTGCAGGTCATCGGGCGGGTCGGGCGCCATCAGGGTTGCGGCATGCGCCTCCAACGCCCCCCAGTCCGTCAGCTGCTCCCCGTTGCGCGCCCTGCCGCATAGCGCCAGCGCCGCCGGATTGGCCGAGGCGACCGCACCATCCGGCATGACCACCATGATCGGCGCGGGCGTGTTGCGCCAAAGCACCTCCAGCGCGACGGCGCGCAGATCAAGCATCCGGTCGGTGATGATGAACCATGCCAGCACCATCAACGCCAGCGCATAGACATAGGCGGTCGGATCCATGCCGGAAACCGTCACGCCGCCAATGACATAGCCCAGATTGACGGCGATGGGCAGGATCAGCACCAGCAGCCAGGCCAGAAAGAACGGCCGGTGCGCCGGATGCGCCCCGCGCAGCCCGCGCAGAAGCATCGCCATGCCGGCAGCAACGAAAACATAGAGCCAGGCCGCGGCCAGATAGAACAGTGGCCCGTGTTCATAGGCGACCTGGCCGCCTGGCCCTTCGGCCGCCAGCACGGTGCCCGGACCGTAGAACAGCCCGTGCCAGGCATTCGTACCGGCCATGGTCAGGATCGATAGCGGGCCGCCCAGCAGCGCCAGCAGCCGGCCCTTGTGCAGGATGCTGTCACGCGCGCGGGCGTAATCGTCGATGAAGAAGCACAGCGCCGTCGGCAGCAGACCGATCCCGGCCCAGGCCGTGGTTGCCCAGAAAAGCTTGCACGCCTCGCCGATCGCGCGGTGTTCCAGCGTCACGGCAGTCAGCCACAGCGCGGCGCCGACAAGGCTGGCCAGAAAGAAGGGCTTGCCGTGAAAACGGTGGTGGCGTGCCACCCGGACCAGGACCATCACGAGCGCCAGCAGCAGCAGGGCTGCGGCAGTATCGATTGGCATGGGCGGGTGCAGCCGGAAACACTCAGCCACAGCCGATCCCCGTTCGCCCGCAGCGCAGCCCACCCTGGCTCATCCGACGCAAGCCCCCGATCGCTTCCGTTCAATCCACACGAGTGTAGCGCCCACCTGTTTGCCAGAAGGTAAAGGCGCACCGTCCCGGCATCGCCCCCATCCGACCAACGCGCCGCCGCCTTTTCGGCCTTCGCGCTGGCCGGGTCAGTCACGGGGACAAGGGTGCGAAACAGGCGGGAAACGGGATGAAAACAGGTAGGCAACAAAACGCTGGACAGGGGTGCGGAATTGAGGTCACATTCTTGTGTGCCACCCCTGTATCGGCGTCTGCAAGCCAGCGCCCCTGCCTCAACCCGTCAAGTGCTAGGAGTAATCATGTTCGGACTCGTCAGACTGGCCATCGCCGCCCTTGCCGCTCTGCCCCTGCTTGCCTTGCCGGGCGCCGCGCAGGATTGGCGTCTGAACCCTTCCTTCGGCGCGATCTCGCTAAATGCCGGCTTCCTGCCAGACCCGCGCACGCGCACCGTCCAGGCTGGCGGCAGTATCCGCATCAACCCCGCAGGCGATTGCCCGGGCGGCGGCTATGTCGCTAACGCGCCCGATTACCGGCTTAATTATCGCGCTGGCGGTTTTGCGCTGTCCTTCTACGTGCGCGCCCCCGGCGACACGCTGTTGCTGATCAATGACCCCCAGGGACGCTGGTTCTGCAACGACGACTATTCCGGCCTGGACCCGGCCATCCGCTTCGGCAACCCGGCCTCTGGACAGTATGACATCTGGGTCGGCACCTATGGCCGCAACCGCGTGCGCAACGCCACGCTCTACATCACCGAGATGGGGCCATTCAGCCGCTGAAGCCCTGCGCTTTCCGGCGGCTGCGGCGGCCCGCGGCCGGGACTGGCCCCTGATCTGGATGAACGCGGCGCGCCGCTTGGCAGGCGGGCCGCGCCATGCGCCATGGCGCGCGCAGGGCAGGCACGGCAATCAGCCCAGGAACGGCACCAGGATCAGCGACAGCGCGGGCACGAAGGTCACGATGGCCAGCGCGATGATGCAGACGGCAACGAAGGGCATGACGCCGCGATAGAGCGTGCCCAGCGGCGTTCGCAGCAGCGCCTGGGTCATGAACAGGTTCAGCCCGAAGGGCGGGGTGAACAGGCCGATGGACAGGTTCAGCGTCATGATGATGCCGAAATGGATGGGGTCCACGCCGGCCTGCTGAACCACCGGCAGCAAGAGCGGCGTCAGCAGCAGGATCGCCGAGGGCGTGTCCAGGAAGGCGCCGATCAGCAGCAGGAAGACATTGATGGCGATCAGCAACTGCCAGGCCGGCACGTCCAGCCCCGCCACCGTGGCGGCCAGCGCGCGCGGGATGCCGTTGACGGTCAGCACCCAGGTGAAAACCCCCGCCGCCGCCACGATGATCAGGATCTGCGCGGTCAGGAACATCGACCGCACCGCCACGTCCCACAGCGCCGGCAACTTCACGTCGCGGTAGATCAGCCCGCTGACCAGCAGCGCATAGACACAGGCCACGCCCGCGGCCTCGGTCGGCGAGAACACGCCCATGTAGATGCCGCCCAGCACGATGATCGGCATGCCCAGCGCCAGCGCGGATTTCCGCGTGGTCTGCAACACCCGGCGGCTGCTGTAGGGCGCACCGGCGGCCAGCCCGTAGCGGCGCGCGGTGACATAGACATAGGCGCCCATGATCGCCGCCATCACCAGCCCCGGCAGGATGCCGGCGGCGAAAAGCCGGGTGATCGACTGCTCGCCGGCGATGCCGTAGAGGATCAGCGCGATGGAGGGCGGGATTAGCTGCGCCACCGCCGCCGAGGCCGCGATCAGCCCGGCGGCGAAGCGCGGATCATAGCCCTGGGCGTGCATCGGGTCATGGACCAGCCGGCCGATTGCCGCCACCGTGGCCACCGAAGAGCCGGAGATGGCGCCGAAGAAGGTCGCCCCGCCCAGCGCCGCCTGGCCCAGCCCGCCGCGCAGATGGCCCACCAGGCTCATCGCCCAGTCCACCAGCCGTTGCGACATCGACCCGCGCGCCATCAATTCACCGGCGAAAAGGAAGAAGGGGATGGCCAGCAGCGCATAGCGGTCCATCGCACCGAAGAGCGCCTGATGGACGGCCGCGCCCGGCACGTTCATGAACAGCGCCACGGTCACCGCCGCGCCGACCAGCAGCGCCAGGAACACCGGGAAACCGAAGCCCAGCAGCAGCACCGGCAGGCCGAACAGAACCCAGGTCATCGGCGCCCCCCACCCGCCACCGGCGGCGGGGCCTTCCGGCCCAGCAGCGCGCGCAGCGCCTCCACCGCCACCCGCGCCAGACGCAGCACCCCGGCGGCAGCCATGAGCGTGAAACCGATCATGACCGCAGCGTGCACATACAGCATCGGGATGCCAGCCACGGTGCTGCGCTGCCCGGTGCGCGCCATCAGCGCCATCACCGTCTCGGACTGGCGCGCGACATGCAGGCAGGTGGCGATCAGGCAGATCAGGATCACCGCCTCCAGCACATGCTTCCAGACCCCGCGCA
>SKNG01000405.1 GCA_007120685.1 Paracoccaceae bacterium
ACATCCTCGCCCTGCCACAGCACCAGCCGCACGAAGACCCGGAACCGGTCGCCCAGGCCATTGCGTTCCTCGGGCGGGGTCAGCAGGTCCAGGCGCAGCCGCACCCGCTGTTCCTCGATCCCCAGGGCCGAGACGCGGGTGAAGCCGGCGGGCTCGACCCGCCGCACCTGCGCGGCCAGATCACGCGGGCCGCCCCAGCGTTCCACCGTTGCCGGCGCCCCCGGCGGCACCCGCACCGCATCGGCCGACAAGAGATCGAGCTCGATCTCCAGATCCGTCACATCGCCGATCGACAGCAGCGGCGCGCCGGCCTGCACCAGCCGGGCGCTGGCGTCCGCGACCTCCAGCACGGTGCCGGTCTGCGGGGCAGTGATGCGCAGGCAGCACTCCTCCGGCTCGCCGTTGAGCAGCGCCACCCCCGCCGGCACCATCAGTTGCGCGCGCG
The DNA here is from genome assembly GCA_007120685.1 of Paracoccaceae bacterium. Taxonomy (GTDB): domain Bacteria; phylum Pseudomonadota; class Alphaproteobacteria; order Rhodobacterales; family Rhodobacteraceae; genus Pararhodobacter. The sequence goes on from SKNG01000405.1 coordinate 446, forward strand.
CCCGCGCCAGGGCGGCGCGCTGCAGGTCCAGTTCCTGCCGCGCGCCGGTCAGCCCCTGCCGAGCGGCCATATGGGCGGCTTCCAGATCCTCGAGCATGCGCCGGGCGATGGTGCCGCGCTCGGCCAGCGCGCGGCCGCGGTCCAGTTGCGTGGCGGCATGGGTCAGGTCCGATTCGGCACGCGCCATGCGGGTCTCGGCCAGGCGCACCGCCGCCTCGGCCTCGTCCACCGCGGCTTCGGCCTGGGCACGGGTGCGGGCGTCCATCAGCCCCGGGTCGGCCGGCTGGATGATCGCCACCACGGTTTCGCCCCGCACCACCCGGTCGCCGACCTCGACCGGCGAGCGGGTGACCATCCCGGTGATCGGCGCGGTGATGGCATAGGGTTCGCGCACCCGCGTCACCCCTTCGGCCAGCACGGTTTCCTGCAAGGATCCGCGCGTGACCTGGCCGATATCCACGGCCTGCGGTTCCGGCCACAGTGCCCAGCCCAGCGCGCCGGCCAGCACCAGGCCACCAAGGGCGAAGCCTGCCTTGCGTGCGATTGCCATGTCCAACCCTCCGTATCCTATTCCCGCGCCTTCAGCGCCATCGCCAGATCAACCCGGTCCAGCCGCCGCCGCACCAGCAGCACCGAGCCCAGCGCGGCCAGAAACACCGCCAGGGCCGCGAGGGCAAAGGTACGCCGGGTGATGTGGAACGGGATCTGCATGATGTCGGTCGATATCGCCGCTGCCAGCCCCTGCGCGAAACCGTAGCCCAGCAGCCAGCCGAAGGGGATGGCGATCAGCGTCAAGAGCATCATCTCGCCCACCAGCACGAAGGCCACCTCGCCCCGGCTGAAACCCAGCACCCGCAGGCTGGCCAGTTCATAGCTGCGTTCCGAAAGCTGGATGCGCGCGGCATTATAGACCACGCCGATGGCGATCAGCACGCCGACCAGCGTGTAGATCATCACCATGGTCAGCAGGTTCTCGCCCAGCGCCTCGTCGAACTGGCGGCGCACCTCGCCCCAGTCGGCAAGGCTGGCCACCGCCGGGGTTTCCTTGATGGCGGCGCTCAGATCGTCCATCCGGTCCTGTTCGACCAGCAGATGAAGCATGTTCACCTGCGGGGCGCTGCGCATGGCGGCAAAGAGGGCAGGCGCGGCGATATGCGCCTCCTGCCCCAGCCCCTGCGCGATCACCGCCGTTACCGGCAGGTCCAGCACCTCTCGCGGGGGGGCAAGCATTTCCACCCGCAAGACCTGACCCGGGCCGATGTTCAGCGCGCGGGCCAGCATTTCCGGCAGCACCAGCCCCTCCGGCGGCAGTTCCACAACAGCGCCGGCATCGTCGATCAGCCGGGCCAGTTGCGCGCCCTCGTCATGGCCCTGCAGGGCGGACAGCCGGGCACGGTGGCCGTGGACCAGCCGCACCGGCATGGCATAGGCGCCCTCGGCCAGCCGCACGCCGGGCAGGGCGTGGGCATCGCGCACCGCGCGTTCGGTCTGGGCGTGGGCCAGAACCAGCGTGACATGCTGGCGGTTGGCCTGCTCGAAGACCGAATCGCCCAGCCGTTCCACCGCGTCGAACATGAAGTAGGACATCACCAGCACGCCGACCGAGGCCGCGACGCCGAAAAGCGTGATCGCCGCCCGCCCCGGCCAGCGGATGATGGAACGGAAGATCATCATCGTGGTCTGGCGCAGCCGGATACCGGTGAGCACCCGGTCGATCCGGCCCCGGCCGAAGCTGGGCGGGGCGGGGGGCTGCATCGCCTCGGCCGGGGGCAGCTTCAGCGAGGACCAGACCGCGCGCAGCCCGCCCAGGCCCACCGTCAGCAGCCCCAGCACCGCCGAGATGACCAGCGCGCCGCCGCCGAAATCACGGATGATGAAGGGGAAGCGGAAGAAATCGCCATAAAGCCCGATCAGCGCCTCGGCGATCCACCAGCCGAAACCCCAGCCCAGCGCGATGCCGATGACCCCAATCAAGAGCGCCAGTTTCAGGTAATGGCCCGCAATCTCGGCGCGGCCATAGCCCACCGCCTTCATCAGCCCGATCTGCGTGCGTTCCATCGCGATCAGCCGGCCCAGCACCATGTTGACCAGAAACGCCGCCACCAGCAGAAAGATCGGCGGCATATAGGCGGCCATGGCGCGAAGCTGCGACAGTTCGCCGGCTAGAAAGGCATGCGACATCTGCCGGTCCCGGCCATGCGCGCCGGTGCCGCCGTAGGAGTCCAGCAGCCGGTCCAGCGCCGCGATCACGGCGCGTTCGTCGGCATCGCGGGTCAGGCGCAGGGCGATCTCGTTCACCGCGCCCTCCATGTCCATCGCCGCCGCCGCGGCGGCCTGGTTCATCCAGATCAGGCCGAAGCGGCGGTCATCGGGCATGATCGCACCGGGGGGCATGGCATAGATGAATTCCGGGCTCAGCACCCAGCCCACCACCTCCATCTCGCGCAGCTGCCCGTTCAGCACACCGCGGAACCGGCTGCCGGGAATCAGGTTGTTGGTTTCGGCGAAAGGTTCGCTTAGCGCCACCTCATGCGGGCGCTCTGGCGCGGGCAACCGGCCACGGCGCAGCACCGGCAGGTTCAGCGCGGGGCCATTGGCGGGCAGAGAGATCACGCGGCCAATTGCCGGCTCCTGCATGCCGTCGATGTCCAGCACGGCGTTGAAACCGATCCGCCCCTCGGCCTGCGCCACCCCGTCGATCTGCGCCGCCGCCCCCACCACGGCGGCAGGCGCGCGGGTCATGGCGGCAAAGACATCGGCAAAGCGGTGACGTTCGTAATAGGCGGCCTTGGTCTGTTCCAGCGTGGCCTGGGTGGCGGTGGCGCCGACCAGCACCATGATCCCGCAGCCCAGCACCACGGCAATCGCCAGCGTCTGCGCCCAGATCCGGCGCAGGTCGCGCAGCATCTTGCGGTCCAGCGCCCTCACCACGTCACCTCGGACGGTTGCACGCGGGTGGCGTTCTCCTCGTCCCGGGTCACGCGTCCGTCGGCCAGCACCACCACCCGGTGGCCGATGCGCTGGATCTCGGCGTTATGGGTAATCAGCACCGTCGCCGTGCCCAGGTCGCGGTTGACGTCGTAAAGCGCCTCCAGCACCTTCACGCCGGTCTTGCTGTCCAGCGCACCCGTGGGCTCGTCGCACAGCAGCACATCGGGCCGCTTGGCGATGGCGCGGGCGATGGCCACGCGCTGCTGTTCGCCGCCCGAAAGTTCGGCCGGGAAATGGTCCATCCTGTCGGGCAGGCCGGCGCGTTCCAGCGCTTCCTCGGGGCGCATCGGGTTGCGGGCGATCTCGGTCACCAGCGCGACATTCTCGCGCGCGGTCAGGCTGGGCACCAGATTGTAGAACTGGAAGACGAAGCCGACATGGTCGCGCCGGAAGGCGGTCAGTTGCGCATCACTGGCCCGCGTCAATTCCCGGTCGCGGAAGAAGACCTGCCCCTCGGTCGGCAGGTCCAGCCCGCCGAGGATGTTCAGAAGCGTCGACTTGCCGGAACCGGAGGCGCCCAGCAGCACCACCATCTCATGCTCGTAAAGCGCCAGATCGACGCCGCGCAGCGCGCGCACCTCGACCGTCCCGGTGCGATAGACGCGGGTGATTCCCTGCGTGCGAAACACTGCCGCACGCGTCTCGGTCTGTTCTGCCTGCGCCGCCATGCCGTTTCCCCGGTGCGTTGCGCGCAACCCTACCCTGCCGATCCGACACGTCCTTGATCCTGATCATGTCGTGGCAGAGAGTAGGCGCAGCATAAGGGAAAGCGGCAATGAGGCAAAGGCGGGGTCGATGGAAAAGCAGCAGCAGTGGAACCTGTGGTATTTCGTCGCCGCCTTTCTGGCGCTTCTGGCGTTTCAGAACTGGCTGTCCACCGCCACGGTCACCGAACGCATCCCCTACAGCACCTTTCTGGCGCATCTGGAGGCCGACCGCATCGCCACCGTCACAGTGCGCAGCGAACAGATCGAAGGGCGCTACCGCGATCCCATCGACGGCAACACCCATTTCGTCACCAATATCGTGCCGGGCGATCTGACCGAGCGGCTGGAGCAGTCCAGCGCCGAATTCGACGGCACGGTGGAGAACACTCTATTCACCATGATCCTGTCATGGCTGTTGCCGATCGCGCTGATCCTGCTGGTCTGGCTTTACGTCTTCCGCCGCTTTGCCGAGCGGCAGGGCATGGGCGGGATGATGAATGTCGGCAAGTCCAAGGCCAAGATCTATGTGGAAAAGGATACCGGCGTCACCTTCGACGATGTCGCCGGCGTGGACGAGGCCAAGAGCGAGTTGAAGGAGATCGTTGATTTCCTGCAAGAGCCGGAAAAGTTCGGCCGGCTGGGTGCGCGCATCCCCAAGGGCATTCTACTGACCGGCCCGCCGGGCACTGGTAAGACGCTCTTTGCGCGTGCCGTGGCCGGCGAGGCGGGGGTGACCTTCTTTTCCATCTCCGGCAGCGAGTTCGTGGAAATGTTCGTGGGTGTCGGCGCCGCGCGGGTGCGCGATCTGTTCGAACAGGCGCGCAAGGCCGCGCCCTGTATCATCTTCATCGACGAGCTGGATGCGCTGGGCAAGCGGCGCTCGATCGGCGGGTTCGGCGGCGGGCATGACGAGAAGGAGCAGACGCTGAACCAGTTGCTGGCTGAGCTTGACGGGTTCGACCCGCGCGATGGAATCGTGCTGCTGGCCGCGACCAACCGGCCCGAGATTCTGGACCCGGCGCTGATGCGCGCGGGCCGGTTCGACCGGCAGGTGGTGGTGGACCGGCCGGACAAGACCGGGCGCGCCGCAATCCTGCGGGTGCATCTGCGCAAGGTGCAGGTGGACCCGGATCTGGATGTGGACGCCGTGGCCGGGCTGACACCGGGCTTCACCGGCGCGGAACTGGCCAATCTGGTGAACGAGGCCGCGATCCATGCCACTCGCCGCGGCGCAGAGCGGGTGGCGATGGAGGATATCACCTCGGCGCTGGAACGGGTGGTGGCGGGGATGGAGCGCAAGGGGCGGCTTCTGAACGCCAAGGAGCGCGAGACTGTGGCCTGGCACGAGATGGGCCACGCCCTGGCCGCCGCCGCCCTGCCCGGCGCCGATCCGGTGCACAAGGTCTCGATCATCCCGCGCACCATCGGCGCGCTGGGCTATACCATGACCCGGCCCACCGAGGACCGTTTCCTGATCACCCGGTCGGAACTGGAAAACCGCATGGTGATGCTGCTGGCGGGCCGCGCGGCCGAACAGATCGCCATGGGCGAGATATCGACGG